>NZ_JAIGQA010000247.1:0-9512 GCF_019733245.1 Streptomyces sp. WAC04114 | reverse complement strand
CTCGAGTGAACGACTCGGTCGCCGCCGATGGGTCATCGAACGCACCATGTCCTGGCTGACCGGCTACCGCCGCCTCAACCACCGCTACGAACGAAAACCTGGCAACTACCTGGCCTTTCTCGGACTGGCAGCCGTACTCTGCTGCTACAAGCGACTTCTCAAGCTGACCATGTAGGACACGGTCTAAGCGGCTTGGTGAGCGCAGGCTCCTACTGGAACTTCTTCCACTGATAGCCCGGCCGTACTGAACGGTTGGTGGTCCCCGAGCAGCTCGGAGACCACCAACCGTTGTGATGACGAGAGCGTGCGCAGGCGATCTCACCTCAACATGCTGAACTTGACAAGAAGTCGTCGCTGACCGTCTCGCGTAGCGCGTCCAAGGACAGGACCTGCGAGGCGGGCCAGGTGTTCGCGAGGTGGTCTTCCCGGCCCCGGCAGGGCCGATGAGTTGCCGTCGACGGTTACCTCAATCCCCGGATCATCGGTGACGCCGCACGCACCGGACTCCATGACCAACAGGCACTCAAGAAGGTGTGGCACCTCCTGGCGCGCTTCGGAACGACCGAGGGCGGCAGCGCGTGATTAGGCATGCATTCGGGGAGTTCCAATACCCGACTGCACCATTAAACCGGCCCGGCGGCTCTCAGGGCAACCTGCTGGCCGAGGTGGAACGGGAACAGGACAAGCACCACCTGAAGCTCACGAAGGAGGCCTTGGAGGACTACCGCGCGGGCCGCATGCCGGCGGGCCCCGGGGCCCGCGAACTGATCAAAGCGTTCGAGCACATCGACACCCAGCTCAAGGACCACGATCCCGGCACCGCGGCGGTACTGGAGGCAGAGCGGCGGCTGGGGAACCTGCTGCGGCAGCAGTCCAAGCACCTGCATCTGCAGACCGCGAACTACTGCTGGTTCCGTGACCCGCACAAGGCCCTGTGCCTGAAGCTGACGGGCACCCCGGACGCGACGCAGCCACTGGGCGGGATGTGCGACTCCGCACGCTGCCCGCAGGCCACCCACCACCCCTGTCACCTGCCTGTTTGGCAGAGTCAGGTCGACACCGGCAAGGTCTTCCTGGCCAACCCGCGATTCCCCAAAGGCGAGAAGGGGCGGCTCGAGCCCGAGGTGGAGCGGGCCCAGCGGGTGGTGGACGAAATCATGACGGCGGCCAGTACAGCGGACGGAGGCGAGTGACATGCCACGGATCAGTCACGCGGACCGGGCCCGCAACGAGGAGGCGATCCGCGCCGCGATCGACCGGCTGCTGCGGGGCGAACTCCCGCCCGGCGGCAAATGCGATCTGAAAACCCTGGCAGCCGAAGCGGGGGTGACGCGTACCAGCTTTTATCCAAAAGATAGCCGCGACGGCACCACCCGTCCCGGCCCTTACCAACACCTCGGCGAGGAGTTCGAGCGTCGCCTGAAGGCCCAGCGCGACGCGGGCGAGGCCCCTGCCCCTCGGACCGCTCAGATCGAACGGCTCAAGGCCCAGATCGCCGAGCTCAAGGAACGGGTCGTAAAACGGGACGAGGCGCTGGCCGAACTCACCGCGTTCAGGACACTTGCCGTCTCCCGGCTCACGGCCCAGCACGAGGAGATCGAGCGTCTGCGGGAACAAGCCGCCACGGTCGGCAACGTCCGTCGCCTGCCCGCCGCCGGCAGCGGGACGGCCCCCAACGGCTTGCGCAGTTGAGGCAACAAGACGAGCCGTTCGCCCGGCTCCCGCCGCTAAACTACGAGGCTGGGCTCAGGAGCCAGGATGCCCACCAGGGGTTGCGCAACATGGACCCTCATTCTCCGGCTCTGGTCCCGCTTACCAAGAACTCGGCTGGTCGGCAGCGCTGCAGAGGTCGCTTCCCTGATCCGCGGGCGGGAGGTGATCCAAGACGTGTCCGCGTTGCAGGTGATTGCGGTCGTGGCCGCGGAGCAGGTGTCCGGCACAACTTTCTCGGGAATCTAGTGCCCTGTCCGAGACGCGGCGGCATGATGGTCACACGGTGACCCTCTGGTCGCGGAGAGGAACAGATCGATGACATCCACGCAGGACGACGGGCCGGGCACCGAGGAGGCGGCAGAGCCGCTGGAGCCCGTACCCCACCGGGAGACAACGGCCATGGATGGCCGGGTTCCGGCAGCCCTGCTGGACTCGCTCGCGGGGGAACTCTCCTCGTACGTCTCCGACGGCGACGAAACCGCAGCCGACGCCTGACCTACGCCCAGCTATTGCCTTCGAAGCTAGTCTCCACTGCCAGGGCGGCTTCCTCGCCCCGGCGGTAGCCGATCTCCCGGGCCACCTCGGAGGCTTGGCTGATCTCGTCCCAAGCGGCCTCCTCGTAGCTCAGGTCCTGGTAGACGCGGGCCAGGGCGATCCGGGCCTCCACCTCCGCGACCCGGTATCCGCCGTTGCCCGCCATCGCCAGCGCCTGGTCCGCGTCCCCACGTGCGGTCGCGGACCGGCCCGTGGCCGCGGCCAGGCGGCACCGGGCGAGCAGCGAACCGATCAACACATCCCGGCGGGTGATGCCGCGCGCAATGGCGTGGGCCGCCTCGAAGTGGGTCCGCGCCCGCTGCAGTGCCTCCGTCTCGGCGGGGGTGCGGGGGTCGCTGCCCGGATCGCCGCGGGACGGACCCGCCTCGTCCAGCGCCAGGTCCCCCAGTCCGATCAGGCAGGCGGCCTCGTCGGCGGTCCAGCCAGCCCGTCGGCAGACGGTCAGATTGGCCTCCAGGGCCCGGCGCGCGGCCGCGGCCCGTCCGGTCGTGCGCAGATGTTCCGCGTAATGGATGCCGCTCCAGCTGTACAGGAGGGGGATCGGGGTGAACTCCCGGGCCAGGCGCAGCGCGGAGGCGAAGGCTTCCTCCGCGGCGTCGTGGTCGCTCCGATAGTGGTGCAGGGTGCCGCTCAGGGTCTCGGCGACCAGTTCGTGCTCACGGTCGCCCGCCCGCCGGGCAAGTTCGAAGGCACTCTCGATGGCCTCCTCGGCGCCAGGCAATTGTCCGAGAGCCAAGTGCAGTTCGACCCGGTTCTGGCAGCTGATGGCAGCCTGGTGGTAGCAGCCGAGACCGCGGAAGACCGCCTCGGCGCGGCGCAGTGTGACCACCGCGTCCCACAGCCGTCCCAGCATCTGGAAACTGGTGGCGACCTCGTGCAGGACCCAGCCGCGCATCTCCGGGTCGCCGCCAGCCGTGAAGGGCTCGCGCCGGAAGTCGCCCCGCGGGAAAAAGTCGGTGAAGCACGACAGGACCGTGTCGTACGCGCTGAGTTCACGGGTGATCAGGTTTCGATCGCCTGCGTACAGCCGGTCCGTGATGAGCAGATACGCCTCGGCGTACGCGCCGGAGCGGCACGCGTGATGGACAGCCTCGATCAGTGGATCGAGGCCGTCGAGTGTGGCAGGGGGGTCGGTGCGTGCGTCGGCGACGCGCATGTAGTAGCGCTTGGCCCACTCGTGGAGGCTGGTGTGGTCCACGCTGCTGCGTGCCGACTTGTAGTAGTAGTCGCGGATCAGGGGGTGGGTGCCGAGCCGGCCGCCCTGGTCGCGCCGCACCACCCGGGCGTCGACGAGATGAACCAGTGCGGCGGCATGGGCGACTGGCAGCGCCGAGCCACACCTCACCTCCCCCTGCACGCCCTGCACGCTTTGCGCGTTCTGTGGGAGTACGGCCTCCAGAGCTTCCTCCCCCACCGGGGTGCGGAAGACGCTGAACCCTATGAGCAGTTCGCGCTCAGCCTCCGACAGCCACGAGTCGTACTGGCCCAGGATGCGCCGTACCAGCTCCCCCCGGGGCAGGTCCGGATCCGGTCGCGGCAAGGTGGCGACCCGGCGCACGTCACCTCCGTACCGCTTGACCAGATAGGCCGCGATCAGGCTGAGGGTGAGCGCGTGCCCGCCCCACTGGTGGGCCACCCGCTCCAGCTCCGCGTCGGAGCCGCGTACCCCCAGCGTCGCCAGGAGTTCATGGCCCGCCTGGGCGGTCAGCGAGGGAACGTCGATCTGCCGGTGGGTCACGAAGGAGATGAGATCGACCACCGGTGCACGGGAGGTGATCAGGCAGAAGGACGGGTGGCCGGGTGTGGCGAAGAAGGTGAGGAAATCCCGCAGATCCGGGCTGAGTATGGCCCCGTAGTGGTCGCCGCGCTGCTCCTGTACGGCTTCGAGCCCGTCCAGCACGAAGATGTACGGCTGGGTGCTCAGCAGCGAGGCGATGATCTCGGCGCGGGCCCGTCCGTCGCCGCAGTCCTCGGAGGTGATCCGGCCGCCGCTGACGTAGTCGAGCGCGGCTTCCAGGAAGTCGTCGGCCCCGGAGCGTTCGGCGAATGTCCACCAAAAGATGCGGGACGGCTGCGCGTCCTGGTCGGCGTTGACCCGGGCCGTTCTACGCCGGCTTTCGAGCCACTGGCGGGCGATGGTGGTCTTGCCCTCGCCGCCGAACCCGATCAGTCCAACGACCAAGGTCTCCGGGTCGTCCGCCACCCGGTCGGTCTCGGCTAGGAGCGCTTCACGCCCCACCCACTCGTTCAGCAAGGCGGGCGCGTCCTCCAGCCGGTGGGACCGCGGCAGCTGAACCCTGCGGAGTAGTTCATCGTCCATCTGCGGCGGTTCCGCATGCTGCATCGGCAACGGGTCGGCCCGGATGACCAGCGAGAACGGCGGAAAGGTGACGAGGTGGGCGTTGACCGCCCAGGCGGTGTCGCGGTCCTCGGCTGCTCCCGACGAGCCCCATTTCTCGGAAACCATGCCGACGACCAGGTTGCGCACGCGGTCGAGCACCGGGGCTCCGCTCATGCCTTCGGCGATGCCCGACGATTGGAGCTGGACGGGCTCCTTCAGCAGGGCATGGCCCTCCGGAGCCTCGATCTCGCCCATGATCGTCCCCTGGGCGAGGAGTCCTTGGTACTTGCCCAGCCTGCGGTAACCGTAGCCGATGAACTCGTTCCATGCAGATGCTGCGGCATCGCCGAGTACGGCCACTCGACTGTTGGGGATCGGCGCCTCAGTCTTGAGGCAGACGATGTCGTCGTCGTTGTCCTGGCAGTAGGCGACCACCCTGGCCCGGCGGGTGACGGCCTTCCAGTGATCCACGGCCGGGAAGTGAATGTCGACCTCCGGAGGCTCGGACGCCCGCACGTCCAGCCCGCCCGCCTCCAGTACGTGGCGGCAGGTGACCACGAGCCCTCGGCTGGCGATGGCCACCCCGCTGCCCAGCGTCTCCCCGCTGTCGGACAGAGCGATCCTTACGGTAATGAGCCTCACATTCTGCAGTCTGACCTGGTATCCGGAGTTCGGCTCTCCCGTCATGGACTGTCCGCGTTCCAGTTGAGCCGCACCGTGAGCGCCGCGCCGACGCCCGCCTTGGCGATCATCGCGCCGCTTTCGGCGTCCAGCGTGATACCGAACTCGACCTCCACCTCGTCCGGCCGTCGCGGCAGCGAGCCGACTGCTGCGTTGACCCGCTGTGCCATGGAACGGATGGTTCCCATGGCGGCGTTCACCGCGTCCTCCGAGCGGCGGAGCAGGTCGGCGGGACCGACCGCGACCTGCCGGATGCCGCGCCCTGGCGGGAATTCAACGAGTAACTGGCCGTAGTCCGGTGCGATGTCGTCGCCGTCCCACTCGGTTCGCGCCGTGCCGTCCTGCCCGGTCATCAAGGCCTCCCCCTGCCTCCGGATCGCCCGGGTCGGCGATCCCCTGTCTGTTTTGCCCGCACCATGAAAGACTCCAACTCGTCGGTCCCGCAGGAAAACTGGAATTTTGTCCGGGGCGGGGCACCTTGCCCGAAGAGTCCGGGCACTGGAGAGTTGTTGTGTGACCATCCCCACCATCGATCTGAGACCCTGGTTCGCCGAGGACCCCGTGGCCCGTGCCGAGATCGCCCAGGTCGTCGACCGGGCCCTGCAGTCGGCCGGATTTCTGCTGGTCACCGGGCATGGCGTGGACGACGCGCTGCGGCGCCGGATCCGTTCGGCAGCGCGCGAGTTCTTCGGGCTGTCGGCCGCCGTGAAGGAGCGGTACTCGGTGCGGGTCGGCGAGCGCGGCTGGCTCGGCCCCGGCGCGGAGGCCAACGCCTATGCGGACGGCATCGAGACCCCACCCGATCTCAAGGAGTCGCTCTCCTTCGCGGCCGATGAGCCGACCGGCGACCCCGCCGTCGACGCCGAGTGGTTCCTGCCCAATACCTGGCCGGACGAGGTGCCCGCGCTCAGGGCTGCCGTGGAGGAGTACCTCGCGCAGATGCGGGCGCTGTCGGACCGGCTGCTCGAGCTGCTCGGTGCCGCGCTCGGCGAGCCCGAGTCGTTCTTCACCCGGTACACCGGCCACTCGACCTGGGGTTTCAACATCAACTGGTATCCGAGCAGGCAGAAGCTTGGCGCGCCGCAGCCGGGCCAGTTCCGGATCGGTCCGCACACCGACTTCGGCACGGTCACGGTCCTCGACCGCGAGGCGGGCCGCGGCGGCCTCCAGGTGTTCACGGACGACGGCGGCTGGCAGGACGCGCCGTACGACCCGGCGGCCTTCACCGTCAACATCGGGGATCTGATGGCCCGCTGGACGGGCGACCGCTGGCGGTCCGGCCGCCACCGCGTGCTGCCGCCGCCCGCGGACGAGCCGTCCGAGGAACTGATGTCGCTGGTCTACTTCTACGAGTGCGATCCGGGCACGCGGGTGACGTCGCTCCCGGCGCCCAAGGGGCAGATCGCCTACGAGCCCATGGACTCGCACACGTATCTGCGGGGCAAGCTGGATGCGATCTCGGTGCCTCGGGCCGGCTCCTGGACTCCCCCTGGCATAGGAGACCGCGAATGAGGCGGCGCAGCAGAGGTCTAGTGCTGGATTCCTCAAACGGTGTACACATACCGGCGCCGTAAGGCGCGGGGTGAAGGTGCGGGTCTTCCCCATACCCAGGGCCGGGCTCGGGCGTTGAGCTGGGCTGTTGCAAGACGGGTGGCTTGCTCAATCTCGGGTGGTCCGGCGAAGGACTGCCCGGCGAGGGCGGCCTTGCGGAAGATGCGCCACCAGCCTTCCTGAAGGTTGAGCCAGCAGGCGCCGACGGGGATGAAGACGTGCCGGATTCTGGGGTGGTCCTCCAGCCAGGTCCGGGTGGACAGGCTGTTGTGCGAGGACAGGTTGTCGGTGACGACGTAGATGACCCCAGTGGGGTTGGCTGCCTCGACCTTCTGAAGAAACTGCTGGTAGAAGGCACTGTTGCGGGAGGAGGCGGTCATGGTGATTTCATGTCCGTCCCGCACTCGCAGAGCGCCGTAGACCCAGGTCTTCTCTGGCCCACGGCTGTAGTCGACTTCGGACTTGATGCGGTGGCCGTCCGGCGACCAGCCCGGCGCCGGCGGGAACGTGCGTGGGATCACCGGTCCGAGCTCGTCGGCGCAGACGACCGTCGCGCCGTCGGGCGGGCAGGTGTAGAGCCCGATGATCCTGGTCCTTTTCCCTCGAAGTCCGCGTCCCTCGAGCGGGTCCAGGACCGGGTGCGACGCCAGCGCACCCCTTCGGCCAGCAGGATCCGGCGGACCTGGCTGCGGCCAACGTCGATGCCTAGCCGCCGGGACTCGGCGGCCAGTGCGTCAAGGGTCCACTCCGGCGGCCCAGACTCGTCCGCTGCGGCCAGCTCGCCGTCCGCCTGCACGGTCAGCCGGCCTGGCGCAGGCTGTCTGACCAGGCCGATGATCCTTGAGCGTTCCGCCTCGGTGATCCGCCGTTTGCGGCCCTGACCGCCCAGGTCCTCCAGCCCGTCCAGGCCAGAGCGGTTGAAGCGGTGCAACCAGCGGCGGACTGTCTTGGGGCTGCACCTCAACTCGTCCGCGATGGCCGGGACTCGCTGTCCGGACCAGCTCAGCTCGACCATGCGTGCCCGCACCACCAGATCGCGCGGCGCCTTACGCGCTCGCGAAAGTCGAAACACGAGCCGTTGCTCGTTCTCGTCACGGCTCAGCCGTGCCCGTAACACCACCGCCCAGCACCCGCCCCCGAGCACCCGAACCACCCCGCCACCAGGACATATACCCAGCGAAAGAGGAATCCAGCACTACTGATCTTTTCGTTAGTTCCGTGGGAGCGATGGCTTTGTTGGTGGGATCCTGATGCGGTGTCTTTCAAGCCTTCGTCTGTCGTTCCTCCTTTGACTCGGCCGCAGTTGGCCGAGGCGCGGCGTGTGCGGGCGGCCGAGTTGTTCGGTCAGGGACGTTCGGGTGCGGAGATCGCGCGGATGCTGGGAGTCAGCGACGAGAGTGTGCGGCGGTGGAAACGGGTCTGGGAGGAGGGCGGCGCCGATGCCTTGCGCCGGCGTCCGGCCACCGGTCGTCCGCCCAAGCTGGACGATGCTCAGGTCGAGCAGGTGCGGACCGCACTGGAGCAGGGCGCCCAAGCCCATGGCTTCGAGGCTGATCTGTGGACGCTGGAGCGGGTTGGCCTGGTCGTAGAGCGGGTGACCGGGGTGGTCTTGTCGCGGGCATCAGTGTGGCGGTTACTGACCGGTCGACTCGGGTGGAGTCTGCAGCGGCCCGAACGGCGGGCGGTGGAACGGGACGAGTCGGAGATTGCCCGCTGGATCGCGCACGAGTGGCCGCGCATCAAAAGGGGGCCGTGAACACACGTGCCTGGATCGTGTTCCTCGACGAATCAGGCGTCTCCCTGCTCCCTCAGATCCGTCGCACCTACTCGCCCCGCGGCCGCACTCCGCTCCTGCGACACCGTCTGAACTGGAAACGTGCCTCGATGGCCGCGGCTCTCGGCTACCACGCCACCGACCCCGGGCGCGGACCAAGGTTGTGTTTCCACCTCAAGCCCGGCAGCTACGACACCGCCGCACTCATCAAGGTCCTGGAGCAGGTGAAGCTGTTCTACCGTGGAGAGCGGGTGATCCTGGTCTGGGACGGGCTGTCCGCCCACTGGAGCCGGGCCATGCGAGCTTGGGTCGCCGAACAGGACTGGCTGACCCTGGAGCGATTACCCGCCTATGCGCCCGAGCTGAACCCGGTAGAACTGCTGTGGTCCTCGCTGAAGAAGCGCGAACTCGCCAACCTCGCAGGCGATCACCTCGCTGATGTCGCCGATGCCACCGAACAAGGCATCCACCGCATCAACCACAACCCGCAACTGCCCTGGTCCTTCCTCACCCACACCGGCCTCACCCTCCACCCACCAACCCCACTGAACTAACGAAAAGATCAGTAGTCGGTAACGGCCCGGCGTCCTCCCCCGCCGACGCGGGGGTGCGCCGAAGCACGCCCGTCCGATCATCCTGGACGCCCTGCGCCTCGGCGACCGGTCCTCCCCGCTACTGCGGGGGTGTTCCGTTGCTCGTACTGGCGGTCATCGGGGGTGGCGAGTCCTCCCCGCCGATGCGGGCGTGTTCCGGACCCGTCGATGCCGCGGCTGAACTGCCTGGTGTCACCACCACCGGCACCTACGCGGCCCCGCCCGCCACCGACATCCACCTCAGCGCCGAAGCCGCCCACCGCCTGACTGCCTTCACCCGCATCCCGCCCGCACACCTCACCCG
>NZ_JAIGQA010000246.1:0-9579 GCF_019733245.1 Streptomyces sp. WAC04114 | reverse complement strand
GGCCGCGCCCGCCCCCGCGCGCTCCACCGCCGAGCCGCCGAGCCGCCCCGCGCGCAAGAAGCACCGGGCCTGGGACGAGGCACCCCGCTGGCAGATCTACCTGCCCCTGGGCATCTACCTGGTCTTCACCCTCATCCCCTTCTACTGGATCCTGCTGTTCTCGCTGCGCCCGGCCGGCTCGACCTCGCTCGTGCCCTGGCCGATCACCTTCGACCACTTCGAGAAGGTCTGGACGGACCGCAGCTTCGGCACCTACTTCACCAACAGCGTGCTCGTCGGCGTCGCCACCCTGCTCATGACGACCCTCGTCGCGCTGGCCGGCGGCTACGCCCTCGCCCGCTTCGACTTCAAGGTCAAGCGCGGGTTCATGCTGGCGCTGCTGTGCTCCCAGTTCGTACCGGGCGCGCTGCTGCTGGTGCCGCTGTTCGAGATCTTCGCCGAACTCCGGATGATCAACTCGCTGGGCAGTGTCATCCTCGCCGAGACGGTCTTCCAGCTGCCCCTGTCGATGATCCTGATCAGCAACTTCATCAAGAACGTGCCGTACTCCCTGGAGGAGGCGGCCTGGGTCGACGGCTGCAACCGTATGACGGCCTTTCGTATCGTGGTGCTGCCGCTGCTGAGGCCCGGTCTGATCGCCGTCGGCTCGTTCGCCTTCGTCCACTCCTGGAACCACTTCCTGTTCGCCCTGATGTTCCTGAACAACCAGGACAAGCAGACGATCCCCGTGGGCCTCAACTCCCTGATGAGCGCCGACAGCGTCGATCTGGGCGCGCTCGCCGCGGGCGGCATCATCGCGGCCGTCCCGGTGGTGATCGTGTTCGCCTTCATCCAGAAGTGGCTGATCACCGGGTTCAGCGCGGGGGCGGTGAAGGGATGAGATCGCTTCAGGTGGCCCTGGCGGGCTTGATGCCGGGCGTTCTCGGCAATCCCGCCCAGGCCCAGACCCGCGACATCGGCCGCGACACCCTCCCGGCGAACGACGGCTGGGCCGCGTACGGCCCGGGCACCACCGGCGGCGCCGCCGACGCGGAACACGTCTTCACCGTCACCGACCGCGCCGGCCTCGTCCGCGCCCTCGACGGCCCGATCGACAGCGCCGCGGCGGCCGGCCGGGCGGTGGCCCGCGGCGCGGGTGCGGGGAGGATCCGATGACCGGTCGCATGATCGACACCATGAGCGAATCCCCGAGCACGCCCCTGCCCGTCGTCCTCGCCGGGGCCCGCGGTCACGGCCGCTGGCACGTCGAGAACATCCGCCGCCTGCAGCGCAAGGGCATCGTCCGGCTCGTCGGGATCTGCGAGCTGACACCGCTGACCGAGAAGGAACTGGGCGACCTGGGCACCCCCGAGCAGTCCGCCGACTTCGGTGAACTGCTGGACGCCACCGGCGCCCGGGTCGCGGTGATCTGCACCCCGATCCCGACCCACACCGACCTCGCCCTCACGGCGGCCGAGCGGGGGGTGCACCTCCTCCTGGAGAAGCCGCCCGCCCCCTCCTACGCCGAGTTCCGCCGGATGGCCGACGGGGTCGCCGCGGCCGGAGTCGTCTGCCAGATCGGCTTCCAGTCTCTGGGCTCGCACGCCCTGACGGCCGTCCGCGAGCTGATCGACCAGGGCGCGATCGGGAACCTGGTCGGGCTCGGCGGGGCCGGTGCCTGGGTCCGGGACGAGGACTACTTCCGGCGGGCGCCCTGGGCGGGCAAGCGGCGGCTGAACGGCGTCGACGTGATCGACGGGGCGCTGACCAACCCCCTCGCCCACGCCGTCGCCACCGCCCTCGCCCTGGGCGGCAGCACCCGCGCCGAACACGTCACCGGCATCGAGACCGAGCTGCTGCGCGCCAATGCCATCGAGTCCGACGACACCTCCTGCGTCCGCGTCACCACCGCGCAGGGCCACCCGGTGACCGTCGCCGCGACGCTGTGCGCCGAGGAGTCGGATGAGCCGTACGTCCTCGTGCACGGCAGCAGCGGCCGGATCACCTTCTGGTACAAGCAGGACCGGGTGCTGCTCCAGCGCGCGGGGCACGGCCCGCAGGAGTCCGAGCACGGCCGCACCGACCTGCTGGAGAACCTCGTCGACCACCTCACCACCGGCGCGGACCTGCTGGTTCCGCCGGACGAGACCGGCGCCTTCATGAAGGTCGTGGAGGCCATCCGCACCGCCCCCGACCCGGCGCCGCTGCCGGACACCGCCTGGCACCGGATCCCCGGCGAGAACCGCCGGGTGGTGCCCGGCATCGACGGACTCGTCGCGGCCGCCGCCGACACCCTCTCGCTCTACTCCGAGCTCGGCGCCCCCTGGGCCCTGTCCGCGGAGCACCTGTCGAACGAGGTGAGCCCCCGATGACCAGCAACGACACCACGGTCCAGCGCGTCGCGGGCCGACCGGTCGGCCGGTACGTCACCCGGCCCGAGCTGCCCGCCCGTCTCTCCCCGCGCCCCTGTCTGCACCCCGTCACCACCCTGGCCGGCACGGCCGTGACCGAACTCGCCCCGGCCGACCACGCGCACCACCTCGGCGTCGGTGTCGCCGTTCCCGACGTCGAGGGGTTCAACTTCTGGGGCGGGCGCGCCTACGTCCGCGACCAGGGCCCGACCGAGCTCGACAACCACGGCTCGCGGCGGCACATCGCCTTCCAGCTGCGCGACCCCGACGCCTTCGTGGAGGAGCTGCGATGGGTGGGCGCGGGCGGCGAGCTGCTGCGCGAGCGGCGTACGGTCGCCGCCACCGAACTCACCGACCAGGCCTGGGCGCTGGACCTCACCTTCTCCCTCACCAACGTCACCAGGGGCCCGCTGTCGATCGGCAGCCCCGCGACCAACGGGCGCCCGGGCGCGGCCGCCGACGGCTGGGCGTCGCACACTCACCGCTGACCCACCCCCACACCCTCAAGTTTCGCTGGATCCAGAAGAAGAGAGCCGACCAATGAAGATCAGCAATCACACCGGCAGCAGAGGCGGGCGCCGCCGCACCTCGGCCGCCGTCGCCCTGGGGGCCGTCCTCGCGCTGACCGCGACCGCCTGCGGCGACGACGGCAGCGGGGCGGGCGGCGACAAGGGCGCCGACGGAAGCGGCAAGGGCAAGATCGTCTTCTGGGACAACAACGGCGGTGTCCGCACCGAGATCTGGAAGGAGGTCATCGCCGACTTCGAGAAGGCCAACCCCGACATCAAGGTCGAGTACGTCGGGATCGCCTCGACGGAGTACCAGTCGAAGGTCGACACCGCCCTCCAGGGCGGCGGCCTGCCGGACGTCGGCGGCGTGGGCGCGGCGATGCTCGCCGGGTTCGCCGCGCAGGGCGCGCTGGAACCGCTCGACGAGCGGCTCGGCTCGTCGTCGCTGAGCGGCAAGCTCAACAAGGACATGGTCGAGTCGCTGAAGGCGGCCGGCGGCGGGGACGACAAGCTGTACTCGATCCCGACCTCCGCGAACAACGGTGTGCTGTACTACCGCACCGATCTGTTCAAGAAGGCGGGGCTCGAGGAGCCGACCACGTGGGAGCGGTTCTACGAGGCCGCCGAGAAGCTGACGAACTCGGGCGAGAACGAGTTCGGTTACACCATTCGCGGTGGCGCGGGTGCCATCGCGCAGGCGCTGGACGCCATGTACGGGCAGTCCGGCATCACGTCGTTCTGGGACTCCAGTGGTGAGAAGACCACGGTCAACGACCCCAAGAACGTGGCTGCGCTGGAGAAGTACGCGGCCCTGTACAAGAAGGTCACTCCGGCCGCCGACCTCAACAACGACTTCACGAAGATGGTCGCGCAGTGGGACTCCGGCACGATCGGAATGCTGAACCACAACCTGGGGTCGTACCAGGACCATGTGAAGGCGCTCGGGGTCGACAGGTTCCGGGGCATTCCGCAGCCGATCGGTGACGGCGGCAAGCGGGTTCAGGTGTCCAACCCCGTTGACGGGCTGGGGCTGTTCAAGAGCGGCAAGAACAAGGACGCGGCCTGGAAGTTCATCGAGTTCGCCACGTCCAGGGCGGAGAACTCGAAGTTCAACGAGGCGGCGGGGCAGGTGCCGTCGAACACGGACGCGGCGAAGGACGCGTGGATCTCGAAGGCCGAGCCGACGAAGCTGGCCGCTGACGCGTTGTCGGACGGGTCGACGACGATCGTGCAGCTGCCGTATTACCTGCCGGACTGGAACACGATCTCCAAGGCCGACAACGAGCCGAACTTCCAGAAGGTGCTGCTCGGGAAGATGAGCGCGAAGGAATTTCTGGACACGATGGCCGAGCAGCTGAACGCCGCGAAGGAGGAATGGAACCAGCAGAAGGGGTGAGTTTCTGCTGGGTTTCGCCGTGGGGCGGCCTGTGGTGTTCAGGCTGCCGGCCGTCTCTGGCTTGTCGCGCCGTTCCCCGCGCCCCCAGGTGAGTGACCAACACGCCCTTGAAAGGGGACTCCGCGTGTCCCCGTAGCCCGGCGCCACCCCCGGACGAAGAAGGAAGAGAGCCGCACCATGAACGTTCAGAGGTGTCATGATCATGCCATTGCGAGAGTGGCCGTGCTCGTCGGCTGCACCGCGCTCGTGCTGTCCCTGAGCGGCACCGGCGCGCAGGCCCAGCCCCGGGACGTAGCCCGCCGGACCCTCGCCGCGAACGACGGATGGGCCTCCTACGGCTCCGGGACCACGGGCGGTTCCCAGGCGGACGCCGCTCACGTCTACACCGTCACCACCTGGGAGCAGTTCCGCGCCGCCCTGAAGGACGGCGGATCCGCACCGAAGATCATCAAGGTCAAGGGCGTGATCGACGCCGTCTCCGAGGGCTGCGACGCGTTCGCCGCCGCCGGGTACGACCTCCAGAAGTACCTCTCCGCCTACGGCCCCGCCGTCTGGGGCCACGACAAGCCGGTCAGCGGCGAGCAGGAGGACCTGAGGGCCGCGTCGGCAGCCGCGCAGGACAAGACCATCAAGGCGAACGTGCCCGCCAACACCACCATCGTCGGTGTGGGCGAGGGCTCCGGGATCCGCGGCGGCAGCCTGCAGATCAAGGGCGTGGACAACGTCATCGTCCGCAACCTCGCCTTCGAGGCCCCGATCGACTGCTTTCCGCAGTGGGACCCGACCGACGACGACAAGACCGGCGCCTGGAACTCCGAGTACGACGGCGTGGTGGTGTACGGCTCCACCCATGTGTGGATCGACCACAACACGCTCACCGACGGCCGCTACCCCGACAGCGGCCTGCCGACCTACTTCGGCAAGGTCTACCAGCAGCACGACGGCCTGCTCGACATCGTGCGCGGCGCCAATCACGTGACGGTGTCCTGGAATTCCTTCGAGGACCACGACAAGACCATGCTGATCGGCAACAGCGACGGTGCCGGAGCCGACGACACGGGCAAACTCAAGGTCACCCTGCACCACAACCGTTTCGAGGGCATCGTCGAGCGGGCCCCGCGCGTGCGCTTCGGCCAGGTCGACGCGTACAACAACCACTTCGTGGTCACCGAGGACCAGCCGTATGCCTACACCTTCGGCATCGGCGCGTCCTCGCAGCTGCACGCCACGGACAACGCCTTCTCGCTGCCCGTCGGGGTCGGCGCCGGCAAGACCCTGAAGAAGTGGAACGAGGCACCGCTCACCGCCGAGAACAACTACGTCAACGGCAAGCGGACCGATCTCATCGCCGTGCACAACGCGGAGATCCCCGGCGAGATCCTGAAGTCCGGCGCGGGCTGGAAGCCGATCCTGCGCACGAAGGTCGACTCACCGAAGGCCGTGCCGAAGATCGTCGACCGGCAGGCCGGCGCCGGCCGGATCTGCTGACGCCCCGGACACCGGCCGGGGCGGCCCGCACCGCATCCCTCACGGGGGTGCGCCCGCCCCGGCTCCTCCCGCAGTGACACCGAAGGAGCACCCGCACGCCCCTGTCCAGAAGACGATTCCTGACGATGAGCGCCGGAGCGGGCGCCGCGCCCGGCGCGTCCCCGGCCCCCGCGCGGGCCGCCGGCCGCCCCCGCCCGTTCGGCCGGTACGGTTCACCGGCCGCGCGCCTGACGCCCGGGACGCTGTACGTCCACCCGGGCGGCGCCGGTGACGTCACCACCGTCCGGGACGCGGTGGCCGCGGCGAACGAGCCCGGGCACGCCCCAGGCCGTCAGCCGGCTCGACGACGTCCTGTGCGACTCACCGCCGGACCGGCTTGATCCCCTCCAGCGTCGGCACCACGGGCTTGATGGTGCCGTCGGCCGCGAACTCCATGCGGTCGACGGTGGTCTCGCGGTGCATGCCGTCGCCGCCCGGCAGGCCGGGACCGCCCAGGGCGAAGCGGTGGTAGACCATGTACCAGTCGTCGGTGCCGGGGGTGTTCACCACCGAGTGGTGGCCGGTGGCGAGGATGCCGTACTCGGGCCGCTTCTGAAGGATCGTCCCGCGCTTGGTCCACGGGCCGAGCGGGGAGGGTCCCGTCGCGTACGCCACGTGGTAGTTCTCGCTGCGGGTGTCGTCCTCCGACCACATGAAGTAGTACGTGCCCTTCCGCTTGATGACGAAGGAGCCCTCGCGGAAGTTGTCCGGGGTGATGTCCTGCACCTTCGACGCGTCGAAGGACACCATGTCGTCGTTCAGCGGCACCACGTACCCGCGGCCGTTGCCCCAGTACAGGTAGGCCTGGCCGTCGTCGTCGGTGAAGACCGCCGGGTCGATCATCTGGCCCTCGAGCGAACCGCCCTTGGCCACCAGCGGCTTGCCGAGCGCGTCCTTGAACGGGCCGGCGGGGGAGTCGGCGACCGCCACACCGATCTGCTGCTCGGCGCAGAAGTAGAAGTAGTACCTGCCGTTCCGCTCGGCGATCGCGGGCGCCCAGGCGTTCTTGTCGGCCCAGCTCACGTCCGGCCCGAGGTCGAGGATGACGCCGTGGTCCTTCCAGTTCACCAGGTCCTTCGACGAGTACGCCTTGAACCTGGTGCCGCTCCAGCCCTGGAAGCCGTCCGTGGTCGGGTAGATCCAGTACCGGCCGTTCAGGTAGTGCACATCGGGGTCGGCGTTCAGGCCCGGCAGGACCGGACTGCGGGTGCGCACCGCCTCGACCGTCCAGGTGCGCTTCGTCCCGTCGGCGGCCGTGACCGTGTACTTCTGCGGCGTGCGGAAGTCGCGGCGGGTGCCGGACTTCGGGCTGAGCTTCGCGTCCTCACCGACCCACAGCTTCGGGGCGAGGTCGCGCAGACCGGCGTCCGGGTCCATGGGCAGGACGACCTTCGAGGCGCTGTCCGTGACGATCGCGTAGCCCTTCTGGTGCTTCGCCGTCACGTCCACGACCGAGGTGGACGTCGACGGATACGCGGCCAGCAGGCGGTCGTACTCCTGCTGCGTCACCGGCAGGACCGTGCCGTGCCGGGGGCTCGCCGGGAGCTGGTAGTTCGTGGACGGGGTCCACTGGCCGGAGGCGAGGTCGGTGGTCTCGAAGGGGACGTAGCCGCGGCCGCCGTACTCGTCGATGAACAGGTACCACTTCTTCTCGGTGTTCGACTTGAACACCGTCGGGCCCTCGCCGCGGTCCATCGCGCCCTTGCCGATGCAGTCGGCCACGAAGTCGTACCTGGTCGAGGTCAGGGAGGTGGACTTCTCCCCGGTGATGAACTTCGAGCAGGGGCTGGAGGAGCCGGGGTCGCGCTCGTCCTTGGTGTAGCGGTAGTACTCGTCCTCGTACTTCACGACCGTGGAGTCGATCACCGAGTAGCCCGGGTCGTTCCAGACCTTCGGCTCGCTGAAGGTGCGGAAGTCCTTGGTGGTCGCGTACAGCATCTTGTTGTACGTGTCGCCCTTGTGGTCCGGGTCGTCGTCGGCGTACAGCTTCGACGCCCAGAAGACGACGTAGGCGTCGAGCTCGTCGTCCCAGTAGGCCTCCGGGGCCCAGGTGTTGCCCGCGCTGTCCGGGGAGACCTTCACCAGGCGCTGGTCGGTCCAGTGGACCAGGTCGGTGGACTCCCAGACCATGATCGACTTGCTGCCGTGCCGCTGTACCTGGTCCCAGCTGCCGCTGGAGTTCCGGTACATCCGCAGATCGGTGGCGATCAGATAGAACTTGTCGCCCTCGGGGGAGCGGATGACGAACGGGTCGCGCAGGCCCTTCTCGCCGGTCGTGGACGTCAGTACCGGCTTCCCGGCGTTCAGCTCACGCCAGTGCAGCGGGTCGTTGCCGCGGCTGAGGGCGTAGCGGATCTGCTCGCCGTCGGCGGTGCCCTCACCGGTGAAGTAGGCGAAGAGGTAACCGGCGTACTCGCTGTGCTTCACGGGTGGGGCTCCGGGGTCTGCGGTGCTGGGCGGTGCGCCGAGGAGGGTCAGCAGGAGGCCGGTCAGGGCCAGGAAGGGGAGCAGGAGCGTGCGGGCGATGCGGGAGCTCATGACACTTCCTGTCGGAGTGTGGGGGATTCTGTTGGATGAGCGGCCTTCGGAGTCTCACCGGAGGGGCGCGGGGCGTCAACGGGTGTGCGTGAGCTCGGTGGCTCCGAAACTTTCGGAACGTCGAGGTCATGGGCGCACGCGACGGCGGCGACCCTTTCCGCCGGCGGCGACTGGTGGATGGAAACGGGCCGGAGCGGGCCCCTCAGGTCGACGGACGCGACCCCCGCCCACGGAGCACGCCGGGCGAACGGCTCCCTGCCCGCGACGACGTTCCTGACGACCGGCTCCACGGCCATCGGCTCGGCGATGGACTGGGACCGCGCCCCCGTCGGTACGACGACGCCCCCGCCGGTGCGAAACGGCGGGGGCGTCCTGCCGACCGGCCGAGGGGGGCTCGGCCGGTACCGTCCGGCCGTCCGGAGGGGGGCTCCGGAGGGCCGAGGTGCCGGGAGGTCCGGCTGGGGGGCCGGACACCCGGCGTTCCGGTCCGCCCTCGTCCCCCCTTGGGCCGACCGGAGTCACAGGGGGGCGGGTCCTACTGGTAACTGATGTCGGACGCCTTGAACGTGCGGCTCTTGCCGTCCGGGCCGGGCGCGTCAGCTCCTTGGGTTCCTTGCCGGTGGTGACTCTTGCGCGTTGTGGTGGTCACCGGTGAGGAAAGGGTTGCCGCTCTCCAGGAATTTTTCACGAGTCGCCGTCACCGTCGTCGACCGCCTCGAAGCCGCCGCCCACCGCCAGTTGTCGCGAAGCGGCGGTGGCCGTCACCGAGTAGGCGTCCTTCCCCGCGTCGCGGTCGCCGCGGGCGTGGTCGAACTGCCCGGCGAACACCCACTCGCCCGCCGGCACCGTACGGCCCTCCTTGAGGGTCCAGGTGTAGACGAGGAAGCCGTCCCGCTCGGTGACCGCGAGGGTGAAGTCGTTCTCGGGCAGGGAGCGCCAGGCGCCCGCGTTCGAGACCCCGCCGGTCTGCGCGACCTTCAACCGCACGGTCAGCGCGGTCAATTGCCCACGGGTCTTGAGGGTGATGTTGCTCTGCGCCCAGAAGTCGTTGCTGTGCGGGTCGACCGAGCCGTCCGACCGGAGCGGACCGTCCTCGGTGGCGGCGGGCGGCCGCTCGGTGGCCGGGGCGCTCGGCTTCCTCGACGGCGGCGGGCCGGACTCGCGGCGCTCGGGCGACCGGCTCGGCGTCGGCTCCACCGGAGCCGGGGGTGCGGGGGGA
>NZ_JAIGQA010000245.1:0-9628 GCF_019733245.1 Streptomyces sp. WAC04114 | reverse complement strand
CACCGGCACGGTCCCGTCCTACGAGGCCTTCGCGGCATCGGAACTCTCGTCCCCGACAGACCCGACCCTCCTCCCCCAGTACGCGACGACACTGGCGGCAAGGGGCCGGGCGGTGGCGTGGCCGCCGCAGCGGGGGGCGGCTTGCTGGTGCGGCTCGAGTCGGGCTTATGGCGAGTGTCATGGAGCTGACCTGAACAGGGGCGTCTAGAACTGCCCCGCGTTTTCCGCACCCCTTAAAATCTCACTCTGCCCTCGACTGCGCGCAGCCGAGGGCTAGTCTCGCGCCTGGATCGGCCAGTCACATACTGGTGCCCGTGGAGACCCTGACAGATGCGAGACTTTGGCAGGAGCGGCCGCCAACAGCCACGGTCCCTCCTCAGCACGATGGTTCATCCCCAGAAGGAGCGGCATGCCCCCCAGCGGCCAGAAGCGTCCGCAGTTCACCACGCCACTGACCTCGATCGAGATCTGTGCGGGGGCCGGTGGGCAGGCCGTGGGGCTGCACAATGCCGGATTTGATCACTTGGCACTCGTCGAGTGGGATCAGCACGCGGTTAGTACACTGCGGGCCAACGTCGGACGCTGGCCCGGGTGGACGCCGCAAAAGGCCCAAGCCCTCGATCCGATGGACGTCAAGGAATTTCTCACATCAGACGCATGCCGGGGCCTTGATCTAAGAGGCGATACCCTCGACCTCTTCGCGGGCGGCGTCCCTTGCCCTCCCTTTTCCCTGGCCGGAAAAAGACTGGGCGAAGATGATGAGCGCGACCTATTCCCGGAAGCTCTGAATATCATTGAAAAGCTTACCCCTAAAGCAGTCATGATTGAAAACGTCCGGGGCATCCTTGAGCCGCCCGAGGTCTTCATCGAATATAGGGCTAAGATCCTCGATCGATTGCGCCGCGCTGGCTACACAGTCCCCAACGTTGACGCTTCACTTTCTCCAGGAGCCCAGGATCTCGAGATGCGGAAGGTATGGCGCCGACTCGATGCGAAAGATTTCGGCGTCCCTCAACTGCGCCCTCGAGCCATCCTAGTCGCCATCCGCGAGGACATCTCAAAGCCCGGCGTCAATGAATTCTGCTGGCCGCTGGGAATTAAGGGCGACGAAGCCGCTGTCGCGGAAAGCCTCAAAAGGACCATGCGGGAACGGTGCCTTCCGTACTGGGACAAGAACAAGTGGGGCGAGCCGGCCAAGCCCGGACAGCGGACAGGCGAGGACGTTTACAACGACTGGCTCGACGCGGCTCGAAAGTCCGCGGCCGCCGGCCGCGGCGTGGCCCCCACCCTGGTGGGTGGATCCAGGAAACACGGCGGCGCCGACCTTGGACCCACGCGAGCGAAGAGGGCATGGGCAGCCATGGGAGTTGACGCCATGGGGGTGGCCAACGACCCGAAAGCTTGCGACCCGGAACGGGACTTGTTCAGGGAGAACGGCCCAATGCTCACCGTCGAGCAAGCCGCCATCATCCAGGGATTTCCGCGAAACTGGCGGTTCCAAGGGAAAAAGACAGCACAATACCGGCAAGTAGGAAATGCCTTTCCCCCGCCGGTCGCTGAAGCTGTAGGCCGCGCAATCGCTGCTATTCTGCGACCAGAGCACCGGGAAGAGCTTCTCAGCAACTACGACGTCGACTCCCCGGACTCAGCCGCCCTGGATGACATTCCACGTCAAATGGAACTCTCAATTTCAGCGACAACCACTCCCGCGCCTGCGCGCGAGGACCGTCGCGGCAATCTTGTCGGCACAAGCCACTGACTGCTCGTGCTCCCAGAACCGGAGCACGAGCCAGCCCGCGTCACTGAGCCTCTGATCCGTGTCCCTGTCCCGCTTCACATTACGCAGCACCTTCTCCGACCAGTAACCGGAGTTCGTTCTAGGTGGCACGTAATGTTCAGGGCAGCCATGCCAATAGCAGCCGTCAATGAATACCGCGACCTTCGCTGGGCGGAAGACCAAGTCGGCCGTCCGGCGAAGGTCTGGTATGGGGCGTGCCGCCACCCGGTAGCGGAGCCCTCGGGCGTGCACCAGACGTCTGATCAGCCATTCCGGCTTTGTATCTCGGCTGCGGATGGCCTGCATGTTACGACGGCGGGCAGCGGACGAAGCCCAGGAACCTTCCGGGGCTTCCCATACGGCTTCGGAGGACACAGCATCGATCGTAGTGCCCTGCGTCCACCTCATGCAGCCCACTACCGGTTGCCCCCCAGGTGACTCAGCAGCGCTTCGATGTCACTCGGCGCCAGACCAGCCGCCACCGACGGCTCCTCTTCCAAGTCGGCAAGTTGCTGGACTGTGGGGTCATCCAGGATCTGGCCCATGAAGGCCAGCTTCTGTTCCAACCGCGCAGCCACGACCTCGTCTATGGAGTTGCGTACGGCGAGGACCGTGACCCGCGTCTCGGTGCCCGGCGCGAGGCCGAGGCGATGGATGCGGTCCAGGCTCTGCAGAAACCGGCCGGCCATGAAGTCGCGGTCCACGTAAACAGCGTCATGACAGTGGTGGTGCAGGCTGATGCCCTCGCCGAGGGTCGCCGGGTTGGAGATCAGCACCATGCAGGCCGGATCATCGCGGAACCGCCGGATCTGTTCCTCTCGGTCGGGGGTCCCTCCGTAGACCACGGCCGGACTGAATTTCCCCAGCATGCGCTCTAGCGTCGTAAGGCTCCGGACGAACGTCGTCCAAACCAGCGTCTTACGTCCGGCCGCCGCGTTTTCGGCGATGATCGCCACGGCTTCCTTGTACTTCGGTGACAGCTCGTGGTCGGGGAGGTTCTGCAACTTCGAGTACAGAGAGCCGCCTGGGGGAATCTCCAGCGGAGGCAATTGGTAAGCCAGCGGCTCGTACTTGGTGGCACCTTCCAGGAGCAGAGCCGGACTCGTAGCGGCCATCAGAAGCCGCAGAGCTGTCTTGCCGAGCGCGCTGAGATCCTCCCTGGCCGCCCCATTACTCATCCCGCCGACGAGGGAGCTGTAGATCTCGTCATGCAGGGGCGGCATGTCCACGTAACGAATGCCCAGATCGACAGGAGGCAGACCGAGTTCCTGCTTGGTCGTCCGCGTGAACAACGGCCGTAGCACCGTACTTGCCTGCCGAAGGTCTCCCCCGGCCACGGCGCGGACGACGGTCTGTTGTCCGTGCCCCGGCCAGACGAAGCCCAATAGATTCTCCAGGTCCTTGGAACCGTTCGGAGCCGGCGTACCTGTGAGGATCAGGCGACGGTCCGCATGTGGCCCTAGGGCCATGCACGCGGCACCGTAGGTGCCCCGGGCCCCGAGCTTCATCCTGTGCGCCTCATCAAGGATGATCATCGAGGGCTCGGCTGCCAGCCAGGTGGTCAGCATCGACAGCGAGCGGTCCAGCCGTTCGTAGTTGACGACGAGCACCTCCGCCCATTGGTCCAGCGACCCGTCCAGGACGTTGACGCGGAGAGCGTGCGTCAGACACTCCGCCGTCTCGAAACGCCACGAGTCGTAGGCCGACTTCGGGCAGACAACCAGAAGCCGCCGCGCGTGGCCGGCGGCCTTCTGCGCCGCATACACAGCAAGCGCGACGCGCGTCTTGCCAGCCCCGGGCACGCTGAAGTTGGCACCGTGCTGGAGAGACAGGAGCTTCGCGATGTCCCGGCGCTGGAAGGCGCTCAGCTCACCTTTCCAGTTGTCGCCGAGCAGACTCGGGACATCGTCCGCGTCGACCTCGCCGGCAGATCCCGTACCCGCCAGCCTGGTTTCCACGGTCCGCGCGTCCTGGAGGACACCGGTCGCCAGCTTCCTCAAGGCAGAGGACCACTCCACACCGCGAGGGTCGGGCCAGTCGCCAAGAACTTGCAGGTTGGCCAGGAAGTCATCAAGAGCAACAGAGGCGCTGAGCAGGCCGAGCTGGCCGCCCGTCCGGAAACGGGCGGCCAGCTGGACCAGGTCCGGCTGGTGGTGCTCAGTGGTCCGGAGCACGACGCGCGTGTGCGTCTCATCGAACCCCAAGTGCAGGGACGTTTCGCTGGATGTGTCCGTCACTGTCCGGCCTCCGTGGCGACAGCGGCCATCAGCCAGGCCACGCCGTCGCCCGGATTCTGGAGACCGCGGCCCGCCTGCTGGGCCAGCTTCAGCAGGCTGCCACGGAGCTTGATCACCGCGTCATCAAAAGCTTCTTCGTCGAGGCTGCGCGATGTGCGGGCCTGCACTAGGTCGCTCACGCACTGGTCGATGCTGGCGCACGCCTCTGCGAGACGGGCCGGCGCGAGCTGCTTGCGCTTGCGCAGACGGGCCCCGCGGATCTCGGCATCGATGACTTCATAGAAGACGTCCTTTGCTTCGTCCAGAACTCTCTGAGCCCGCTCCTTCGCCTCGTTACCGAGGTCCGGGCCCCCGCTCTTGCTGCGTACCACAGCGGCGGCACGCAAGAGACTGTCGTTGAGTGCCTTCACGTCAGCCACCGCGGTGGAAGCTGCTGGGACCTCCACCCCGAGTCCGGGGATCATGACACCCATCGGCTTGGCCTCAGACCGGTTGTCAAGCGCCGGACCAGCGGAGAGCAGCTTTTGCTCCAGCCCCTCCTTGAGAGAGTTCTCGTTGATGTGCCGCACGTCGGTCTTGGAGAAGTTGAGCAGAATGGCGGCCAGACGCAGTTCCTTGAGAATCTCCGCCTGGTCGCGGTCGAGCGTCTCCAGCTTCACGTACAAGCGCTGGAGTTCCTTGAGGCGCTCCTGGGCGCCTTCCCAGTCGACCAGCCGGAGGCCGTTGCCCCCAGCGTCCTGGCTGCGCTTGATCAGCTCACGGATCGTGGCAAGGATCCAGCGTTCCTGGTGGTATGTCCGGACCTGGATCCGGAACTCCTTAGCAATCTGTTCGGGCGTACGCCCGAGGGCCGCCTGCTCCTCCATGGCGATGATTCGGTTGATGTAGGAGTAGTCGCGCCGGTGATCCCGACGGAGCTGCAAGGACAGCTCCACGGCATTGATGTCCGCCCAGGTGAACCACTCGGGCAGCACGCCCACACGCATCGACTGCACGCCAAGCAGTTTCAGGGCGGCTGCTCGGGTATTGCCGTTGACCAAGATGCCCTGATGAGTGACGAGCCCGGGGTCGTTCTGACCGAACTCTTCGAGGCTGTCCTTGAGGGCGTCGAACTCGACGTCGCGCAGACTGGTGTCGGCCGGCGAGACCTGAAGCAGGAAACGGAGGTAGTTCTGGCTCTCCTCACTCCACGGGTCCTGATCCAGCCCCGCGTCCTTCGCCGCGTCGTGGCTCCGCTGAGCCCGGATACGGTGCGTGCTGGGGTTGAAGTAGAGCTTGTTGAGGGGCAGGTCGATCACGTCGACGTGCGCCTTCTGCTCATTCCAGTCAACAGTCACCGTCTCGCGGGTACCGCCTGCCGTTTGCGCCTCCGCGACCTTCTTCTTGATCAGATCGCTCAGTTCGTCCGCCTGCGGCGGAGCGGGAAGTTCTCGCATCAGATTCCGGTCCGTCCTGTCCTAGTCGTTCGCGCCGTCGAGTGCATCCGCCACAGCCCTACGGGAGGTCTCCGGAAGAGTCCGGTACTGGCCCCAGAGCTTGTCCACCGGACTCAGGGAACGCCGGTCCGCAGCGATCCAGGCGCCGAGCACCCGCTGTTCCATGGGCGACAGGGCAGCCGCCTGCTCCAAGACCCGCCCGAGGTCGGCTTGCCGGCCGGAGCTGCCGACACCACACCGCTTGCACTCGGTGACCAACTCGTAGGTGACGTCTCCGCCAGGCTGGATCACCTGGCGGCGGGCCACGTTGAGCACTGCCTGTTCGATTCCCTCCTCGTACGGCTCACCAGCCGCGATGCCGCACGTGCGGCAAAGGTAGCCGTCCTCGTCCAGCACCTTGGCGCGCTGGGCCGCGGTAAGGCTCGCCTTGTGCTTCGGCGCCTTCGACTTGCCAGGGATCCACACCTCCGCACCCTGCGCCACGAACCGCTGCTCCTGCTGACGGAGAGTCGGGTCCTCGCGGCTAGTCGAGATCTTCCAGTCGTGGTCCCGCAGGTCGCGCATGCGCCGGTCGATCTGAGCGACGTCCGGGAACGCCTCGCGCAGCTCGGCCTTCGTGAAGATCTTGCCCTCCCCCACTTCCTGCACGAGCCACAGTGCGGCCCGAGCCATGCTTCCCAACTTCGCGTCCCGCCAGGACGGCAGAGCCATTTGTCACTCCTGATGTCGAATCGCACGCATTTTGGCAAAGGCGCAGTATGTGCGCATGCGTAACTCACGCAGCGACACAGGCTTCGTCTTGGCCACCCCCCGCTCCACGAGCGGCTATCCACAGTGTCCCACCAAGGACCGAAACCCAGTCCCCACTGGAGCACTTGCGCAACAGGTAGCAAGAACACAACTCGGCTTCCGTCATGCACAATTGACTGAACATCAGCCTGATGCGGCCGCCATGTCGACAACACCGGTCAACAGCAGGTGGATTTGCACTGGTTCGCTACATATAGACCAGAAAGCGAAGTGCGTGGTATGCCACGACCAAAGGGAAGCAAGACTCCTTACTGCTGGACAGTTAAGAAGTTCGGCAGTGACGTTCCGCCTGGGAAGCGCGCGTTTGCAGCCGAACTGCAGAAACTCTGCCGCCTCCTGGCCTTGGAACCCAACGGCAGCGCCCCCACGCAGAAGCAAGCAGCCGACCGGCTGCACACCTGCGATACGTCACTGTCCAGATTCCTCCGCGCCGAGTACCTGCCGGACATAGCGATCGTCAGGCTTCTTCACGCTGCCGCGACTAAGGACGCGGGGAGCGTGGAGAAGGTAGGCATCACGCTCGCCGACCTAGAGGAGCTGCACTCCACGGCCACCGCCGAGCAGCAATGCGGCGACTGCGTGAGATTGCACGGTGAGACGGCGGCGTTGCGGCAACAGGCCAGCGATAGCGCCGATGAACTCAGCATCACCCAGGCCGAACTCGGCACCGTAAAGGAAGAGACAGCAGCCCTACGGGAGGAGGCTGCGGCCTTGAAGCACGAGGTGCGGACACTGAAGGCGGAGGTACAGGTCCTGAAGGTGAGAGAGGGGCACTCACTCAAGGCCACCGCACGGCGCGCCATTCGGGCCGGCCAGCGATCGCGTCTGGCGGCGCGGGCGGACGCGGCTCTGCTGCCGGTCCCCCCTCGGAGGGGGGACCGGCAGCAGAGTAATCCCGAGAAGAGGGCCGCACTGACTGTCGCCCGCCAAGCCGAAGCCCTGCAGAACGGCGGCCGGCAAGACGGAGTTCTGGCCCTGCTGCGCCACTCCGCAGAAGTGCTCAGCCCGGTAGAGACGGCAGCCCTCGTATGTGCCCTGCGCGAGGGGCAACTGGACGAACTGGCAGGCACGTTGATCCACATCTACGGACGGGACAATCCCGATCCTCATGTGATGCGGACAGCGGCCCAGCTTCACCAGCACGGAGCGCCTGACGATGCCGCCGCACTCTTGCGAGCGGCCCTGTCTACGCGGCGAGGGGCACCCTGAAGCCAAGGGGCAAGCGTGCCAGTGGTCAGGCAACGGTAGCCACTTCGGCTTCGTAGTGCACCTGCGCCCGGTCCAGTACCTCATCCGGGTCGTGCCCCTGTGCGGCGGTCCAGTGCAACAAGTCCGCGATCAGCTCGACCGCAGACTCCTCAAGGAGAACTGACTTACTGCGCCCTTCCGCAGCCATGGCGGGGTGTCCCTTCCGGTACCACTCAAGCGCTCCGCGAGCCCGCTCGGCACGTCGGCACACAGCCGTCGGCTGTGCCGCAATCTCACACCACACGGACTTGCCGGCAGCCGTCAGGACCGCCCCCCAGTCCGCCGCCAGAGCCGCGAGCAAATGGAGGCCACGCCCGCCCTCCTGGTCACAGCGAGCCTTTACGGGGGCCGGCAAGAGCCGGCTCTTGTCGTGGACCTCGATGCGCAGGCGTTCATACCTCCACTCCAGGATGAGTGTCGCCGGGACGCCCTCCCCCACATGTCTGATGACGTTCGTGACGAGTTCTGTCACCAGCAGCTCCGCTTCTTCGGCCGCAGACGACACGCCCCATCGGGCAAGCTGCGCGACGGTGGCTCTGCGGAGCAGACGAACTTCCGCCGGCTCCGCTTCAAACGGCAGGACACAACGGAGTCCGGATTCGGTGACTTGGCAGCCTGACACTGGGCCACTCCTCCCTCCCATGCCACGCACCGAGTGCGCCGCCGTAACCATACGACTGCGTTGCGTAGCGACCTGTAGCCGAGCATGGCACAGAGAAGTCTCACCATGTAACTTCTCACGAAAATCCATCGGGTGAATCCGATGGTGGCGCGACGCCCCCCTGCCTAGCCTGTTGAAGATCTCGGGGCCGGCCACCCAACGCTTGGCGAAGGAGCTAAATGTCCGAGCGGACTACCACCCGTCGGCGACAATTGGGCGCGATGCTGCGAAAGTTGCGTGCCCGGCAGGGGCTGACGCTTGAGGAGGCCGGCCGACGCGTTGACGTATCCAAGGCAACAGTCAGCAGGTACGAGACCCAGTCCGGACCGGTCAAGTGGATCCTCGTCGATGCGTTGTGCCGCGAGTACGGGGCGACGGAAACCGAACGCGACGCCATCGTCAAACTCGCCAAGGAGGCCAAGCAGCAGGGCTGGTGGAGCTCCTTCGCCGACGCCATCCCCGAGAGCATGAATCTCCTGCTCACACTTGAGGACGAGGCAGTGAGCGAGAACCACTTCTCCTGCGTGTACGTCCCAGGCCTCCTGCAGACCCGCGCCTACAGCACTGCGCTGCAGAGAGCCAACGAGGTGCCCCTGGGGCCATCGGAAATCGAGCGGCTGGTCGACATCCGTATGAAGCGGCAGGAGATCCTCACCCGCACGAAACCGCTGCGCCTCTGGGCAATCCTCGACGAGTCAGTGATCCGCCGGGTCGTCGGGTCCCCAAGGCTTATGCGAGAGCAGCTCGATCGACTGCTCGAAGCGAACGAGTCTCCTCACATCACGCTCCAAGTGCTGCCCTTCTCGCAGGGCGCCCATGCAGCAGCGCTGGGGAGCTTCGTCATCATCGGCGGCCCTCAACCCGCCCTTGATGTGGTGTACGTCGACTTCCATACAGGCTCTCTCTTCCTGGAAAAGGAAGCAGAACTGGAGCGATACAGACTTGCGTTCGAGTACCTCCGCGCACAAGCGTTGGACATGGAGGCTTCCTCCGCACTGATCCATCGCGCCCGCAAGGAGCTCTGAATGCCCGCCAGCCCCCTGATCACCTCGGAGCCCAGGTGGTTCAAGTCTTCATACAGCGGCGGCAACGCCACCGAGTGCGTGGAGTGTGCCTTCGACGCTCAGGGCGCGCTCATACGCGACTCGAAGATCTCAAGGGGGCCCTTCGTACCCGTCAGCGGTGAGGCATGGCGTTGCTTTGTGACAGCTGTAAGGACTGCACCGGTTCGTGAGGCTGGCCAGTGGCGCAAGCCCTAGCCTCGTCTCCGCGGCGCCGAAGCGACGGCTGCCTCAACGCCTGCCGAACGGCGTCAGGTCTATTCGTGGCCTAAGAGGTCGTTTTCTCCCGATGTTTCATCCCGGAATGGGTGTTTGATCCTGTGGTGTCGGGTCGCGCCAGGAGATGGTGGCTTCGTCGGTGAGGCGGCGGGCCATCAGATCGGTCATGGCCAGCTGGA
>NZ_JAIGQA010000244.1:0-9725 GCF_019733245.1 Streptomyces sp. WAC04114 | reverse complement strand
GGAGGGGGAAGCGCACTGGGCGGTGGCCGACACGGAGTCCGGGGGACTGCTGGGCCGGGTGGCGCTGCGCGACCTACGGCTCGCCGACGGGACGGCGGAGGTGGCGTACTGGACCGCCCCGCAGGCACGGCTCCGGGGCGTCGCAGCCCGCGCCACGACCGCACTCACCCACTGGGCTCTCGACGAGATCGGCTTCCCCGCCTGGAGCTCCTGCACGCCGGGCGCGACGAGGCTTCCTGCCGTGTCGCCGCCCGGACCGGCTTCGCCCCGGAGGGCACCAAGCGCAGTGCGATCTTGCAGCCGGACGGCTGGCACGACACGCATCTGCCCGCGCCGATACGGCGTGGACTGAGCGGAGCCCCGCGCGCCGGAGGGCTGAGCTCAGGCCGCGGACACGCTCTCCTGTTCCGCCTCGATCCGGGCGTTCCACTCACGCTTGGAGGCCTGCCAGCCGTCCTCGTTGTGGCCCTTGCGCCAGTAGCCGGAGATCGAGAGGTCCTCGCGGGCGACGTGGCGCTCCACGCGGAGCAGATGGCGCAGTTGCTTGACGAAGTGCGCCTCGCCGTGGACGAAGGCGTGCATTCTGCCCTCGGGGAACTCCAGGTTCCGGACGGCCTCGACCAGCGCCTCGCCCAGGGGCCGGGCGCCGCGGTGCAGCCAGACGACGTCCACGTCCGAGTCGATCTTCTGCTCCTCCTCAGGGCCGGAGACTTCCACGAAGGCGTACGCCCTTGCCCCGTGCGGCAGTGCCTCCAGGGCGCAGGCGATCGCGGGCAGCGCGCTCTCGTCGCCGACGAGCAGGTGCCAGTCGGCGTCCGGGTCGGGGGCGTACGCCCCGCCGGGTCCCATGAAGCGCACGGTCTCGCCCGGCCGGGTGCGTACGGCCCACGGACCGGCCAGGCCCTCGTCACCGTGGATGACGAAGTCCAGCGTCAGCTCGCGGTGCTCGGCGTCCCACTGGCGGACCGTGTAGGTCCGGGTCACCGGCCACTGTTCGCGCGGCAGCTCGTCCTTGACGCGCTGCAGGTCGAAGGGTTCCGGGTAGGTGACGCCCGCGGGCGGGAACAGCAGCTTCACGTAGTGGTCGGTGCACGTCTCCGCCGCGAAGTCGGCGAGGCCCTCGCCGCCGAGCACCACGCGCTGCATGTGCGGGGTCAGCCGCTCGGTGCGGACGACCTGCGCGGTGTGGAGCCTGCGCGGCTGGCGTCCCGGTCGCTCTGCCATGAGGACCTCCCGGTCTCGCATAGTTAGGGTTACCTAAGTTAGCACCTCTCGCCCACTTCACACCTCTCGGCCAAGGCGGCAGTTGAACACCAGGGCCGCCGGTCTCCTCCCGCCCGTCCTGTCACGTCACGCCGAGAGGGTCGTCAGCAGCCGCTCCAGCGAGCCGCCCAGTCCCCAGCGCGCCGCCAGCGCCTCCAGTGCCGCGGGGTCGCGTGGCGTGCGCGGCAGCGCCGTGGACACGTCCGGCAGGGGTACGTCGTCCGCGACCCGGACCACCTTCGGTGCGACCGCGAGATAGGGACGCGCCTCGTCCAGGCGCCTGCGCTGGGTCGGTGTCAGCTTCGACCCCCGGTCCTCGATGGCCGCCATGATCCCGGCCAGGTCCCCGAACTCGGCCAGCAGCTTGGCGGCTGTCTTCTCACCGATGCCCGGCACGCCCGGCAGGCCGTCGCTCGGGTCGCCGCGCAGCAGGGCCAGATCCGCGTACCCGCTGCCGTCCACCCCATACTTCTCACGCAGCACGGCCTCATCGGTGTGCTGCAGCGTGCCCACGCCCTTCAGCGGGTACAGCACGCGCACCCCGCGCGCGTCGTCCACCAGCTGGTACAGGTCCCGGTCGCCCGTGACGATGTCGACCGGGCCCTTCGCGGCGGCGGTGAACGTGCCGATCACGTCGTCCGCCTCGTACCCGGCGACGCCCACGCGCGCGATGCCGACCGCGTCCAGCACGGCTTCGATGACCGGCACCTGCGGGGACAGCGTGTCGGGCACCTCCTCCTCGTCGGGGCCGACCGCGTGCTCCTCGGCGACGCGGTGCGCCTTGTAGGAGGGGATCAGGTCCACCCGCCACTGCGGGCGCCAGTCGGCGTCCATGCAGGCCACCAGGAGGTCCGGCCGGTGGTCCTTGACCAGGCGGTCGATGAAGTCGAGCAGTCCGCGCACCGCGTTCACCGGTGTGCCGTCCGGGGCCCGGACCGAGTCCGGTACGCCGAAGTAGGCGCGGAAGTACAGGGAGGCGGTGTCGAGGAGCATCAGTCGTCCGGTCACGCCACGCATCATGCCGTACGCCGCCGACAGCGACTCGCCGCAGCGCAACGCGTTGCGTCCTGCGCGTTCGGTGTGAAGCGTCGCACTTTCGAGTTTGCTGCCGGGGATCGGGGGGAGGCGCCGCCCCGGAGCGAGGCTGGTTGCGCATTTCAACTGTTTGCGCCCTGTCCTCGCTCTGTTCTGTTGCCGTCGAAATAGAGGTGCACGTGTCAGCAACGCTCGAGGCCGAGAGCCTCTACAAAGTGTTCGGCAGAAGACCGGACCGAGCGGTCGAACGGCTCCGTGAGGGGGCCGACCGTGAGGAACTGCGTGCCGAGGGCACGACCGCCGCGGTGATCGACGCGTCCTTCACCGTGGAGCCCGGCCAGATCTTCGTCGTCATGGGTCTGTCGGGTTCCGGCAAGTCCACCTTGTTGCGCATGCTGAACGGCCTGCTCGAGCCGACCGCCGGGCATGTGCGCTTCGACGGCCAGGACCTGACCACGCTCGGCGCCCGCGAACTGCGCGAGGTCCGCTCCAAGAAGATCAGCATGGTGTTCCAGCACTTCGCGCTCTTCCCGCACCGCAGCGTGCGCGAGAACGCCGCCTACGGTCTGGAAGTGCAGGGCGTGCCCCGCGCCGAGCGCGCACGCCGCGCCGACGAGGCGCTCGCCCTGTGCGGCCTGGCCGGCTGGGAGAAGTCCTGGCCCGACGAGCTGTCCGGCGGCATGCAGCAGCGCGTCGGCCTCGCCCGCGCGCTCGCCACCGACGCCGACCTGCTGCTGATGGACGAGTCCTTCAGCGCCCTGGACCCGCTGATCCGCCGCGACATGCAGGACCAGCTGCTGGAACTCCAGCAGAAACTCAAGAAGACGATCGTCTTCATCACGCACGACCTCAACGAGGCTATGCGCCTGGGCGACCGGATCGCCGTCATGCGCGACGGCCGTATCGTCCAGACAGGCACCGCCCAGGACATCCTGCTGCGGCCGGAGAACGACTACGTCGCCTCCTTCACCCAGGACGTCGACCGCTCCCGCGTCCTGACCGCGGGCGAGCTCATGGACACCTCGGTCAGCGCGGACGACCCCGGCTGCCGCTGCGAGACCGCCACGCCCGACACCCCCTTCACGGAGCTGTGCGCCATCAGCGCCCGGCTCACCCACCCCGTCTCGGTCGTGGACCAGGACAACAGGCAGATCGGCGTCGTCCCCCGGCAGCGCCTGGTCGGCTTCCTCGGCGACGAGCAGGACACCACCCCGCAGCCCTGCGACTCCCCGCGGGACAAGGGCGGAGAGAAGGTGATCGCCCGTGCCTAGGATTCAGCTCGGCAGCTGGGTCAACGACGCGGTCGACTGGCTCACCACTCACATGGGGTGGCTGTTCGACTTCTGCAAGACCGTCTTCCTCGGCCTCTACGACGGCATCAACGCCGTCCTCCAGGCCCCCGCACCGCTGCTCCTCGCCGGCATCTTCGCCGTGATCGCCTTCTGGCTGCGCGGCACCCTCGCAGGTGTCCTCACCTTCGCCGGATTCGCGTTCATCGACTCCCTCGAACTGTGGGAGAACGCGATGATCACCCTGGCGCTCGTCCTCGTGGCGACCGTCATCGCGCTGGTGATCTCCATACCCGTGGGCATCTGGGCGGCCCGCTCGGACCGCGTCAGCGGTCTGGTCCGGCCCGTCCTGGACTTCATGCAGACGCTGCCCGCGATGATCTACCTCATCCCGGCGATCCTGTTCTTCGGCACCGGCGCCCCCGCGGGCATCGTCGCCACCCTGATCTTCGCGCTCGCCCCGGGCGTGCGCATGACCGAGCTGGGCATCCGGCAGGTCGACAAGGAACTGGTCGAGGCTGCGGAGGCGTTCGGCACCTCGCCCCGCAACACGCTGCTGCGCGTCCAGCTCCCGCTGGCCCTGCCCACCGTCATGGCCGGCATCAACCAGGTCATCATGCTCGGCCTGTCCATGGCCGCGATCGCCGGCATGGTCGGCACCGGCGGCCTCGGCGGCGATGTCAACGAGGCCATCGGCCAGCTCAACGTGGGCCTCGGCTCCGAGGCCGGTGTGGCGATCGTGATCCTCGCGATCTACCTGGACCGCATGACCAGCGCCCTGGGCACCCAGGTCTCCCCGCTCGGCCGCCGCACCGCCGCCAAGCTGCGCGCCGCCCAGGGGCTGAAGATCTGGTCGTACCGGCCCCGCCCGGTCGTCGCCGTGATCGGCGTCGTCGTCCTCGCGCTCACCGCGGGCGGCATGGGCGCCTTCGGCGGCGGCACCGGCACCGAGGCCGTGGCGGACGGCAAGAACGTCGGCCAGGGCAAGAAGATCACCATCGGCTACATCCCCTGGGACGAGGGCGTCGCCTCCACCTTCCTCTGGAAGGAGGTCCTGGAGCAGCGCGGTTACGAGGTCGAGGCCAAGCAGTTCGACGCGGGCCCGCTCTACACCTCGCTCGCCCAGGGTGACGTCGACTTCCAGACCGACGCGTGGCTGCCCACCACCCACGCCCAGTACTGGAAGAAGTACGGCAAGCAGCTCGACGACCTCGGCGCCTGGTACGACAAGACGTCCCTGGAGCTCACCGTGCCCGCCTACATGAAGGGCATCGACTCCCTGGCGGACCTCAAGGGCAAGGCCTCCGAGTTCGGCGGCAAGATCACCGGCATCGAGTCCAGCGCCGGCGAGATGGCCCTGCTGAAGAGCAAGGTCCTCAAGAAGTACGGCCTCGACAAGGAGTACGAGGTCGTCGACAGCTCCACGCCCGCGATGCTTGCCGAGCTGAAGCGCGCCTACGCTCAGAAGAAGCCGATCGTCACCACCCTCTGGTCGCCGCACTGGGCGTACAACGACTACGACCTCAAGAAGCTCGAGGACCCCAAGGGCGCCTGGGGCGAGGGCGACGGCGTGCACACCCTGTCCCGCAAGGGCTTCGCCGACGACGACCCCACGGTCGCCGGGTGGCTGAAGCACTTCAAGATGAATGAGAAGCAGCTCACCAGCCTGGAAGCCGAGATCAACAAGGCGGGCAAGGGCGCCCAGCAGGACGCCGTCCGCGCCTGGCTGAAGCAGAACCCCGGTGTCGTCGACAAGATGGCCCCGGTGCAGAACGCCGGGGGCGGCACGCCCGCCGAGGCGAAGCAGCCCCTGGACGTAGCCTGGTTCCCCTGGGACGAGGACATCGCCGTCACCTACCTGTGGAAGAACGTCCTGGAGCGGCGCGGCTACAAGCTGAACCTGAAGCAGATGGACGTCGGCCCGGTCTACACCGGTCTGGCCTCGGGCGATCTCGACCTCAACTTCGACGCCTGGCTGCCCTACGCCCAGAAGAACTACTGGGACAAGAACAAGGACCGCCTCAAGGACCTCGGCACCTGGTACGAACCGACCTCCCTCGAGCTCGCCGTACCGTCCTATGTGAAGGGCGTCGACTCCCTGGAGGACCTCAAGGGCAAGTCCTCCACCTTCAAGGGGAAGATCATCGGCATCGAGCCGGGCACCGGCGAGATGGACCTGCTGAAGAACAAGGTCCTGCCCGGCTACGGCCTGGACAAGGAGTACGAGGTCGTCGACGGCTCCACGCCCGCGATGCTGGCCGAGCTGAAGCGCGCGTACGCCAAGAAGGAACCGATCGCCGTCACCCTCTGGTCGCCGCACTGGGCGTACAGCGACTACGAGCTGACCAAGCTGAAGGACCCCAAGAAGGCCTTCGGCGAGGGCAACACGATCCGCACCATCTCCAACGAGAAGTTCCCCGAGGAGTACCCGCAGCTCACGAAGTGGATCAAGAACTTCAAGATGAGCGAGGACGAGCTCGGCACGCTGGAGAGCGAGATCAAGAACCGCGGCCAGGGCCATGAGGAAGAGGCCGTGGCCGAGTGGCTCGAGCAGCACCCGGACATGGTGCAGCGCATGACACCGCAGTAGGGTTCCGGGGTGGGACGCGCGACAGCCGCGCCCCACCCCGCCCCCCATCCCACGAGCGGGATCCGGACAACCACAGAGCGCTACGCGCCCCCCTGAACCTCCTCTCCCCGCCTGTTCCTCCCGCGGGAGGAACACCCGCCCCGCCCCCTTCGGCGGCGGATCCCCTGGCGCGAAGTGTGAGGTCGTGCACCGTCCCGTATGACGTCGATGTGACGGGCGCATGAAACGGTTTGCCGAACGTGCGTAGGGTGCAGACAACTCAACAGGAGCAGTGCGCCGGGACACCGCCGCACGGGGAGCGGATCGACGGGCGAAGGAGGGAGCCGGAGCGATGGGCGACCACAAAGAGCAACCCCTTCGGGTGGGCGCGGCCGTGCGCCGGCGGCGCCGCGCGCTGGAGCTCACCCTTGCCGTCGTGGCCGCGCGCAGCGGCCTGTCCGTCCCGTTCCTGAGCCAGATCGAGAACGACAGGGCCCGGCCCAGCACCAGCTCCCTGGAGAAGGTCGCCGACGCCCTGCGCACCACCGCGGTGGAGCTCCTCGCCGCGGCCGACCCGGCGTGCAGCGTGGACGTCGTCCGCGCCGACGGCATCGATCCCCAGCCGCAGCCCCGGACCCGCTCCCTGGTCCGCGGCCACCACCAGATGCATGCCTCCGAGTTCACCGGCGACCATGACGCGGGCCGTGAATTCCAGTACCGCAACGACCAGTTGATGTACGTCGCCGACGGCGCGGTGGAGATCGAGGCGGAGGGCCGCGCCTACCGCCTGGGCCGCGGCGACACGCTGTACCTGACCGGTGGCGTACGGCACCGCTGGCGGGCGGCCGAGTCGGACACCCGCGTGGTCGTCGTCGCCGTGGCGGAGCATATCGAGGCGGTCCGGGACCGGCCTCGCCGGTGAGAGTCGTCTCGCTGGTCCCCTCGCTGACCGAGGCCGTGGCCCGCTCGGCGCCCGGAGCCCTCGTCGGCGCCACCGACTGGTGCACGCATCCCCCCGGCCTCGACGTCGTACGCGTCGGCGGCACCAAGAACCCCGCGATCGACCGCATCCTCTCCCTCGCGCCCGACCTGGTGATCGCCAACGAGGAGGAGAACCGCGCACCCGACCTCGCGGCCCTGCGGGCGGCGGGCGCCGAGGTCCTGGTGACGGAGATCCGGGACGTGCCGCAGGCCTTCCGCGAACTGGCCCGGGTGCTGGACGCCTGTGGGGTGACGGCCCGGCCGCGCTGGCTGGACGAGGCGGAGCGGACCTGGTCGTCCCTGCCGGATCCCGGGACGCGCCGCACGGCGGTCGTGCCGATCTGGCGCCGGCCCTGGATGGTCCTCGGCCGCGACACCTTCGCCGGCGACGTCCTCGCCCGCCTCGGCGTCGACCACGTGCACGCCACACACCCCGATCGCTATCCGCGCGTCCCGCTGGAGGACCTGCGCGCCTCGGCCCCCGACGTGGTGGTCCTGCCGGACGAGCCCTACCGCTTCACCGCCGACGACGGCCCCGAGGCCTTCCCCGGCCTGCCCTGCGCGCTCGTCAGCGGACGGCACCTGACGTGGTACGGGCCGTCACTGGCCGAGGCGCCGCGGGTACTGGGCGGGGCGCTGCGAGCAGCTCGCCCCTGAGCAGCCCGCGCACGGTGCCCAGGACGGCCGTGCCCCAGGCCGTGACCAGCACCGCGTAGAGCAGGACCGCCGGGCCCGCGCAGGCGACGAGCCCGGTGTGCCGGGCCAGCGCCTCGGCGCCCGTGACACAGGTGCCGACCGGGAAGGTGAACGACCACCAGGTCATCGAGAACCGCATCCCGTGCCGCCGGGCGCGGACGACATGGGCGGTGGCCAGGCAGAACCAGAGCAGCGCGAAGCCCATCACGGGCACGCCGTACAGCACCGCGAGGGCATCGAAACCCTTGCTGTACGGCGCCGGTACGACCCCGGGCGCCACGTCCGCGAAGGCGCCGACGGCGGTGGTGGACTGCCCGAGCGGGCCGAGCACCAGGAACAGCGTCGGGGTGAGGGCGAGGGGCAGCGGCCCGCCGGTGAGCGACCGGGCGAAGACCAGCGGCAGCATGACCAGCGTCGCGAGCAGGCTGAGCCCGAACAGTGCGAGGCAGCCGAGGAGCAGCGTTTCCCGGGCCTGACCGGGCGGCAGATGCGGCACCAGCAGCGGCCCGACGGCGGCCGACACCATCGGCGCGACGAGCGGCAACAGCCAGACGGGCGTGGCCCGTCCCGGCTCCACCCGATGCCGTACGGCCATCAGATACGGCACCATGACCGCCGCGGCGAGCCCGAGAACCGTGCCGGCGGTGAACAGCACCGCGTCGAGCGTCACGGCCGCCCGCAGCCCGATCCAGTCCCGGCCGACGGCGAGGGTACCGCCGCCCACGGCCAGCAGGGCCATGGCGAGGCAGCCGTAGAAGGGCGCCACCGCCGGGTCGAGGAGGTGGGAGCGGGCCTGGTCCCGGTGCCGGCTCCAGTGCACGGCCCGCGCGCCGAGCAGGGTCACGAGCAGCGCGAGTGAGAGCGCCCAGACGGCCGCGAGCACGCCGCGCAGCCCCGGGACGTGCGGTGCGAGGGCGGCCCCGGCGGTGGCGACGGCGGCGGTGCCCATGACGGTGGCGTACCAGTTGGGTCCGAGATGGCGGACGGAGAGCGGATACGCGTGGGGCCGGGCTGCGGTGACCATGACTTCACGGTGCGGCCGGGGGAGGGGCACCACCAGGGATCATGCCTCTATGGCGGCATAAGCTGGGTTTATGAGCAACGCGGATGAGCAGACCGGGCCGGCCGGCACCGGCTCCGTGGCGCACCGGGTGCCGGATCTGGGCGCCCTGGAGCTGCTGCTGGCGGTGGCGCGCCTGGGCAGCCTCGGTGGCGCGGCGCGGGAGCTCGGCATCACCCAGCCCGCGGCCAGCAGCCGGATCCGGTCGATGGAGCGGCAGCTCGGTGTGGCGCTGGTCGACCGGTCGCCCCGCGGGTCCCGGCTGACGGACGCCGGGGCACTGGTGACGGACTGGGCGCGGCGGATCGTGGAGGCGGCGGAGGCGTTCGACGTGGGGGCGCAGGCGCTGCGCGACCGGCGCGACTCCCGGTTGCGGGTCGCCGCGAGCATGACCATCGCCGAGTATCTGCTGCCGGGCTGGCTCCTCGCGCTGCGCGCGCAGCGGCCCGACACGGCGGTGTCGCTGCACGCGGGGAACTCGGCGGCGGTGGCGGAGCGGCTGCTGTCGGACGAGGCGGATCTGGGGTTCGTGGAGGGTCTGTCGGTGCCGGCCGGTCTCGACTCGGCGGTCATCGCCCATGACCGGCTGATCGTGGTGACCGCGCCGGGGCATGCGTGGGCCCGGCGGCGGCGGTCGCTGGCGGCGGAGGAACTGGCGTCGACGCCGTTGATCCTGCGCGAGGAGGGGTCGGGGACGCGGCAGGTGCTGGACGCGGCACTCGGCGGGCTGGCCCGGCCGCTGATCGAGCTGTCCTCGACGACGGCGGTGAAGGCGGCGGTGGTGAGCGGGGCGGGGCCGGCGGTGCTGAGTGAGCTGGCGGTGGGGGAGGAG
>NZ_JAIGQA010000243.1:0-9746 GCF_019733245.1 Streptomyces sp. WAC04114 | reverse complement strand
GTACGGGGGTGGGGGCCGGGGGCGGTTACTCCTCCAGCTCCCCGTTGCCGCTGGAGAACTGGGCCAGCCGGAAGATCACGAACTCGGCGGGCTTGACCGGGGCGATGCCGATCTCGCAGACGACCCGGCCGACGTCGACCGACTCGGGCGGGTTGGTCTCCTCGTCGCACTTGACGTAGTACGCCTCCTCGGGCCGCTGCCCGAAGAGCGCCCCGCTGCGCCACTCGTTGACCAGGAACGCCGAGATGTTGCGGCGGATCCGGGCCCACAGGTTGTGGTCGTTCGGCTCGAACACCACCCACTGGGTGCCGATCAGGATCGACTCCTCCAGGTAGTTGAAGTACCGGCGGATGTTGAGGTAGCGCCAGGCCGGGTCGGAGGAGAGGGTGCGGGCGCCCCAGACGCGGATACCGCGGCCCGGGAAGGCGCGGATGCAGTTGACCCCGATGGGGTTGAGCAGGTCCTGCTCACCGCGGGTGATCTGGGTCTCCAGGTCCACCGCACCGCGGACGACCTCGTTGGCGGGCGCCTTGTGCACCCCGCGCTCGGCGTCGCTGCGCGCCCAGATGCCGGCGACGTGGCCGCTCGGCGGGATCAGCCGGGTCTGACCGCCGGCCGGGTCGAAGGTCTTGATCCAGGGGTAGTACAGGGCCGCGTACTTGGAGTCGTACCCGGCGGTCTCCTGACGCCAGACGCGGATCTGACGGGCGTTCAGGCCCGGCGGCGGGTCGATGACGGCGACCCGGTCGCCCATCAGCTCGCAGTGCGCGATCAGCCCGAGCTGGACCGCCTTGACGGCCTCCAGGTCGATCGAGCCGCGCTGGTAGGCGGCCATCAGGTCGGGCACCGCGACCATGGAGATCTCGTCGACCGCCTCCAGACCGCCGAAGCCCGTGCGGTCGGCGGAGTCGCCGAGGTACTGGGCCGGGCCCGGCTGCGAGGTGTCCGCGCGCTCGGCGGGGGCGGCGGCGGGCGCCGGAGCCGGGGCCGCCAGGGCCACCGTCTGGTTGTCCGGGCGGGCCAGCTGCGCGGCCGGCGCGGCCTCGGCGACGGTGATGAGCTTGGAGCGCTCCTTGACCTGCGTGACGACGTAGTTGCGGCCGCCCTTCTTGGCGGTCACGTCGAACGTCTCGACCGGCTTGCCGTCGTCCTTGACGATCAGCCTGAACCGCTCGGCGGGGCCCTCGCCCTCGGGGTCCGTGACCTCGACGCTCAGGTCGCCCTGGGCCACGGCGGTGATGGAGAACGTGCCGAGCTGCTTCGGCTCGCCCGCTGGCAGCGCGGCCGGGGCGGCGGAGCGGCCGGTGACGGCGGCGGGGCCCTGCTCCGCGTCGAGGGGAGCACCCTCGGCGGAGCCGCCCACGCGGACGACGTACGCCGCCGAACCGCCGTTGTTGAAGAAGCCGTAGACGGAGTGCGCGAGGTAGTACCCGTCGGTGAACTCACCGAAGGCCGCCACGTACTGCGTCCAGTTGGTCACCAGCGTCGGCTCGTTCAGGGGACCGGTCGGCGCGAGCCCCACGAAGGCCGCCACCGACGTCCCCACCCCCTCGATCGGGCGCGAGCCGCTGGCCACCTCCTCGACGTAGACGCCGGGCGACAGGTAGGACGGCATGCTCTGCTCTCCTCGGGGTACGAGACACGAACACCCCTCACCCTCGCGCGCGCCCGACCCCCGCCGAAACGGCCTCCGGTGCCGGAGCGGGGGCAATCCCGTTGCCCGCGAGGGCAGGACCGAAGGCGCCCCCGGACCCCGGCACGGCGGCTCTGCCCCCGCATCTGCCCTCCCGGCCCTCCCGCGCCGTCGCGCGGGCGGGTACAGCTGACGGGTCGGGAGCAGATCATCGAGGGGAACGCCGTGCACGCACACGGAACACGGGGCGGGCGGGCCGCCGACCGGGACGACCGCAGCACGGACGCCCCCGGCGCGCCGGCCCACCGGATGCTGGCCCTGCAGCGCATGGCGGGCAACGCGGCCGTGGCCCGTGCCGTCGAGCAGGAACGGCACGAGCACGACGGGAACTGCGGGCACACCCCCTCCGTGCAGCGCCGCGCCCTGGTGCACGACGTGCTGAACAGCCCGGGGCAGCACCTGGACGCCGGGCTGCGGACCGAGATGGAAGCCCGGTTCGGCGGAGCCGACTTCAGCGGCGTCCGGGTGCACAAGGGGCCCCTCGCCCAGGAGTCGGCGGCGGAGCTGGGCGCCAAGGCGTACACCTCCGGGGCCCACATCGTCGAGGGCGCGCCCCTGACCAAGGAGGACTGGGCGCACGAACTCACCCACTACCAGGACCAGATGACCGGCCCCGTCCCCGGCACGGACAACGGCGCCGGAGTGCGGGTCTCCGACCGGAACGACTCGGGCGAGCGGCACGCGGTGGACAACGCCCGGCGGGTGATGAACGGGCCGGTCCCGGCCGTGCAGCGGACACCGGACGAAGACACCGGCGGGCAGGCCGGCGGCGTGCCCCGGGCGGCGACCGTGCAGCGCACGGTGTGGACGTTCGACCAGGGCGCCAGCGTCCAGGACGAGCGCGAACGCCCCCACTACCGGTGGCGCAGCGGTGACGACCCCACCGCCCTCAAGACCTCCGGCGACCTGGGCCTGGACCCCGGACGCAAACCCCGCCCCGGTGACCGCTACGACGACGGGACCGAACAGCTCCACAGCAGCGAGAACGTCGCCTTCTCCACCAAGGGCAGCATCCCGGAGCGGGACCTCGCCCGCCTCACAACGGGAACCAGCCGCGCGGTCGCCGAGGCCAAACACCGCATCGCCACGGCGCTGCAGATGCTGAAGTCGGCCGGAGACATCCCCGGCGGTCCGCTGCTGACCGCTCTGCAGTCGGGCTTCCCCCTGTTCCGGAGCGTGCCGCCCCAGCAGCTCGGGGCCTTCCTGCCGCACATCATCGAGGTCGTGCAGCGCATCCAGGCCGGGCTTAACGCCCAGGGCGCGCAGATCGCCCTGGTCGGCAGCGGAGTGCCCGGCGTCCCGGGCAACGCCACCGCCTGGGTCGACGGGAACCTGTCCGAGAACCTGGCGGGGCTGTTCAACCTCGGGCACCGCAAGACCAGCGAGGAACTCCCGCCCATGCTGGAGCGCTCCGGCCCCATCCACCTGCTGGAGCGCGGCCAGAACGCCTGGTACATCGTCCACGAGGCCACCCACCGGTTCGCCGGCACCCTCGACTTCCAGTACAGCCCGTACTTCGAGGAGGTGAAGGAGGACGACTTCCTGGCCACGGCCGACGCGGAGGTGACAGCGGCGATGGAGCCCTCGGTGCTGGACCGGCGCAAGGTGCGCGACCCCAAGGAGTTCACCGGCAAGGACGAGCAGACGTTCCGGCCCAAGCAGGCCAACTGGTACGCCCTGGGCCGGCGCGCCCTCATGAACGCCGACTCCTACGCCCAGTTCATCCTCACGGCGACCGGGGAGCAGACGCCCCGGACCTGACGGCCCCGCGGCATGGCCCGTTCGGCCATGTCATCGTGCCCCGACGCTTCCTGACGTGCCGTCGCCCCCCGGCTAGCGTCGCGACAGTGAGCCTGTGGACATCCCTGGAACCCGCGTCCGCGACCGTCGATCCGGGCAGCGCGACGCGCGTCCGGCTGCGCCTGCGCAACACCGGCGACGTCGTCGACGAATACCGCTTCGAACCGGTCGGGCCCGTCGCCCCCTGGACGACGGTCGAACCGGCGACCCTGCGCCTCTACCCCGGCACGACCGGCGCGGTGGAGCTGACGTTCGCCCCACCGCGCACCCCCGACGCCACGGCGGGGCCCAACCCGTACGCGGTGCGCATCACGCCGACCGAGCACCCCGAGGCGACGACCGTCCCCGAGGGGAACCTGACCATCACCCCGTTCACGGAGGTGCGGGCCGAGCTGGTGCCGCCCACCGTCAAGGGGCGGCTGCGCGGGCGCCCCCGGCTCGCGGTCGACAACGTGGGCAACACCAGGCTCACCGCGTCCCTCGGCGGCAGCGACAACGGCGACGAGCTGTCGTACGACCTCCACCCGGGCAACGTCCAGATCGAGCCGGGCCGGGCCGCCTTCGTCAAGGCCACGCTCAAACCGAAGAACATCATCTGGTTTGGGTCGAAGGAGCAGCGTCCCTACACCCTCACGGTCCAGCGCTCGGGCGCCGAACCGCTGCCCGTGGAGGGGACGTTCGTCCAGCGGGGCTTCCTGCCGCGCTGGCTGGCGACCTGCTTCGGGATCCTGTTCGCCCTCGCGTTCACGTTCCTCATGCTGTGGATCACGTACAAGCCCGCGGTCGCCAGCAAGGCGGGCCCCGGGGCCGCCGTCGAGGCCGGCAACACGCTCGCGCCGTCACCGACCCCGCAGCAGCCGGAGGGCGGCGACGGCGGGGGCGGCGGTGGAGGCGGAGGCGGTGAGCCCAAGCCGACCAAGAAGCCCCCCAAGCCCGTGGTGCCGGCGGAGAACATCCTGCTGCGCAACACCACCACCAAGAAGTGCGTCGGCCTGCCGGCCACCGACAAAGACGACGGCCGCCCGCATCAGTACACGTGCGACGAGTCCCCGCAGGGCACCCAGCGGTGGAACCTCGAGGTGACGGAACCCGACAAGGGGCCGGGCGGCCACGCGCTCTTCCTGATCCGCAACGTCAAGGAGCAGCAGCTCTGCGTGGACCTGCCCAACTACGGGGCGGCTGACGTGCGGTCCCCGATCACCAAGTACACCTGTGACGGCACGACCCGCGACAACCAGCTGTGGTGGATCGACAAGCAGCCGAGCGGCGCCTACTGGATCCGCAACTTCGCCGGCAACAACAAGTGCCTGGACGTGGCCGGTTACAGCACCGGCGGCGAAGGCGCCAACCTGACTCTCTTCGACTGCTCCAACACGGACGACCAGGAATGGGACATCGTGAAGCCGTCGGAGGGCTGACGCCGCGGGCCGGCTACCAGGTGCCCTCCCCCGGCACCAGGCGGCCGGCCTTGCGGTACTCGCGGCGGGCGCCCTCCAGGAGGTCGCCCGCCGTGACCTCGTCCCCGCGCCCGGCGGCCAGGTACGCGGCGGTCACGACGGCGCTGCGGATGGAGCCGCCCGCCAGCTCGAAGTCCCTTGCCACCGCCTCCGGTTCGAGGGCGTCCCCGCCGGGCACGTGCGACAGGCTGTGCCGCCACAGGGCCAGGCGCTGACCGGCGTCCGGGAACGGGAAGTCGACCACCAGGTCCAGGCGCCGGGTGAACGCCTCGTCGATGTTGGCCCGCAAATTGGTGGTGAGCAGCGCGATGCCGTCGAACGACTCCAGCCGCTGAAGCAGGTAGGAGCTCTCCAGGTTCGCGTACCGGTCGTGCGCGCCCTTCACCTCGGACCGCTTGCCGAAGACGGCGTCGGCCTCGTCGAAGAGCAGCACCGCGTCGGTGCGGTCGGCCTCCGTGAAGATGCGTTCGAGGTTCTTCTCGGTCTCCCCGACGTACTTGTCCACCACGGACGACAGCTGGACGACGTACAGGTCGAGGCCGAGGTCGGCCGCCACCACCTCCGCCGAGAGCGTCTTGCCGGTGCCGGAGTCGCCCGCGAACAGGCCGAGGACCCCCCGGCCCCGGCCGCCGCCCGCGCTGAGCCGCCAGTCGCCGAGGACCCGGTCGCGATGGCGGGCGCGCAGCGAGAGCTCCCGCAACTGGGACAGGGGCCCTTCGGGCAGGACGAGGTCCCGCCAGTCGACGGCGGGCCGGATCCGGCGGGCGTGCTGCTCCAGTCCGGAGGCGGACTGCCGGCGGGCGGCGAGACGCAGATGGGCGGGGGAGAGCGGGGCGCGCTCGAACGCCGCGAGGTCCCGGGCCGCCCGGGCGGCCCGGGTGATGTGATCACCGGCGAGGCGGTACGGGGCGACGGTTTGGGCCAGGTCGAAGTCCGGTTCCCCGCCGAGGGCGGCCGCCCAGGCCTGCACCGCACCCGCACGCTGCGGGGGAGCGTCCAGGACCAGCGGGTCCCTCTCGCACCACCCGGGGTCGTACGGGCGCGTCCCGGTGACCAGCACCGGCACGTCGTCCGCCGTGGCCAACTGCCCGAGCAGCGAGCAGGGTTGTTCCGGCAGCCCGGTGACGACGACCGCGAGGCCGCCCAGCCGGGCCTCGCGCAGCAGATCCGGGACCCGGTCCCCGGGGCCCGAGAACCGCACGGCCGGGACGCCGGCCCTGCCCAGGGCGGTGGTGACGCCGGGGAGCCCGTCGCCCTCGCGGCGCTCGCGGACGTACGCGGTGAGGGGCGTCCCGGTGGTGAGGCGGGCGGCCAGCAGGCCGGTGAAGCGGGTGAACTCCTCGTCGTCGCCGGGGGCGGTGTGCGGCAGCGGATGGAGGTGCCCGGCGAGTGCCGCGTCAGGGGTGTCGTCGCCGAGGAGATGCGCCACGAGCCGGTCCGGCACCCGCAAGGAGCGGCTGAGGAAGGGCCGTTCGAGCTCCTCCACGGTGAGCAGCCCGAGCGCGGTCAGCGGGGCCGTCGGACGCAGCCTGGCCCGTGCCTCGGCCAGGTGGACGGGGACGCCGCACAGGTCGAGGGCGAGGGCCACGGTGGCCCGCCGCCTGCTGACGTCGTCGTTGAGGTAGCCGTACAGCGGCTCGAAACCGCGGTCCAGGTCCGGGGCGAGGGCGATCAGGAGCAGCGCGCTGTCCAGCTCGGTCAGACCGAGCCGGGCGGACAGCTCGGCCAGCCGGTCGCCGGGCGGGCCGTCCGGGTCGGGGCAGGTGAGCGGCAGCGGCTCGGCCGGGCGCAGCAGATGCCGTACGGCCTCGTCCGACAGGTACAGGCCGCGCAGCGGGTCGCCGGCCGTGGGGTCGTCGGCCGACCGGTGCTCGACCAGCAGGGTGGCCCGGTGCCGCAGCTCGGCGAGGCGGGTGAGGAGGGCGGTGGCGGGGGCCGTCTCGGCGGTCCGGGTGGTCACGGCCCCGGTCTCCGTCCCCGTCCCGTGATGCGCCGGGCTCTGCGGCGGGCCTCCTCTGCCGCCGCCACCTGCCGGGGGCTGTGCGCGCGTTCCTCCGTGCCGGGTGTGCCGTCCAGGCCGCTCATCCGCACCGCCGCGCCCTCGGTGACGGGCGGCCCGGCGTCGTACTCGGGGTAGGCCGGGAAGGGGGCGGTGATCACCAGGTCCAGGGACGGCTTGAGTTCGCCGCCGAGCGCGGACCAGATCTCCGCGAGGGAGCGCGACTCGGTCTGAATGCCGGCCACCGACACGGGGATCGTCATTCCCAACGCGGCCAGCGAACCCGGGAGTTCGGAGGGCGGCAGCAGCTCGCGCGGGATGAGGGTGGCCAGCACGGCGGACAGCAGCCGGTGCTCGTCCTGGGGCTGCTTCGTCCAGGCCGTCACCAGGTACGAAAGCCGGAACCAGCGCGGCGGCTGGCGGCGCTTGACGATGACGTCCCGCTCGTCCCGGACCGGGAGCTGCCCCCGCTGGCGGCGGTTGACGTCCTCACGGATGTCGTAGAGGTAGGCGTTGACCGTGGGCGCGTTGCGGCGGGCGGCCCAGTCGCGGGTCGGGGCGTCGAGGGCGATGTCGATGCCGGAGCCGGCCAGCGCGCCGCCGCTCAGCAGGCCCTTGAGGACCTCGTCCACTTCGTGGATCACCGTCGGCCCGCTCGTCCCTGGTCGATCACCACTGCGCTCCCGCTTCCGCCCTGCCTGTACCGCCCGTCACCTGCCGCCCTCCGCGATCCTGCCCGCCGTGGCCCCGGGCCCGCAGGGACGCCGGGGACGGCGGTGGGGCAGAAAGCGCTGCCCGCGGGGGCGACTTCGGATGCCCGTTCGGTCAGATGTAGCCTTCCCGCAGGGCATGCGCCACGGCGTGCGCCCGGTTGCGCAGGTGCAGTCGGGTGGTCAGCCCATGCATCACGTTCTTGACGGTGCGTTCGGAGTAGGACAGCTTGCTGGCGATCTCACCGGTGTCGAGCCCCTCGGCGACCAGGCGCAGCACGTCCACCTCACGCGGTGTCATCCCCGAGACAGGGGCGCCGGTACGGCCGGCGGCGCCGCGATGCAGGGTGCCCACCTGGTTGATGAGCCGGCCGAGCAGGTCGGCCGGCAGGTCGCCGTCGCCGCGGGCGGCCGCGAGCACGGCCTGCACCAGCCGGGTCGCGGTGGCCTCCCGCCGCCACACGATGGCACCGACCCCGCACTCGATCACGTCGAGCAGTTCTGTCTCCCGCAGGGCACCCACCACGAGCACCGCCCGCGCGCCCTCGCTGCGCACGAGCCGGCGCAGCCGGGTCAGCGCCGCGTCGTCGAGCACGTCGTCGATGAGCAGGGCCACCGTACCGGGACCGGAACCCGTCTCCTCCCGCAGGTCGATCTCCGGGAAGCGGCGCAGCTGGCTCACCGCGCCCTCGCGTGAGATCGGGTCCGCGGCGTGCACCGCCACGGGTATCCGGGCCGCGGGGTCGGGCGTGCCGGGGCGTGTGGTCCGCGATGAGCTGAGCAACCGTTTCCCCTATGTCCGCGTGCGCGCCACCTCCGTGGGGCCGGTGGCGCATGTGCGCTCCCCAGCCTTCTGGGGCGGGTGGGCCGGGCGCAATCGTGGAGGACCACGAGGGGGACCACGAGATCGGGAGGCGGGCGTGACCACGAGACGCCGTGCCGTGCGCACGTTTCACCGGGGTGCTGTGCCCGCGAACCGCCGTGCCGTGCACCCGATTCACCGTGCTGTGCCCGCGAACCGCCGTGCCGTGCACCCGATTCACCGTGCTGTGCTCGTGAACCGCACTGCCGTGCCCACGTATCACCGTGTCGTGATGAAGAACGACCGCGCAAGGGGTCGGACATGACCTCCCGCTCGGTTCCGCGAGGCGCGGACATGACCTCCCGCCCGGTCGCGCGAGAGCCGGACCTGACCACCCGTTCGGTTGCGCCGGGGCCGGAACACGACCCCGTGGCACTTGTCACGGCACCGGCCCCGCACCCACGCCGTCCTCGACGGGGGAAGACGCCACGTCCGACCAAGGAGGCAGGAATGCCCGATCCGCAGCGCGAGCGACCCCGGCCCGTGCGGTCACGGCCCGACCGGCCCGGCGAACACCGGGAGGCCGCCGCACTGCTGGCCGCCGGCATCGCCCGCGCACAGTCGGGAACGGGCGGCCTCGTCCTGCTGCGCGGCGCGACCGGCACCGGACGGACCAGCGTCCTGGAAGCCGCCGCCGAGGACGCCGCCGCGCAGGGCATGCGGGTACTGCGCGCACGCTGCGCACCGGGCTCCGCGGCCGGACCCTTCGCCGCAGTCCACCAACTCCTGCACTGCCTGGTCGAGTTCGAGAAGCCCGACCCGGACGCCGACGAACGCGAGCAGGCCGCCCTGCTCCGGCGGATCCTCTACGCACACGCCGACGAGACCCCCATGATGCTCGCCGTGGACGACGTCCACCTGGCCGACGGACCCTCCTACCGCTGGCTCGTCGAGACGGCCCGGCACGTGGGCCGATTACCCCCGCCGGTCCTGCTGGCCGTCACCGAACGCAGCCAGTACGACATCGAACCGCCCGCCCCCGGCTTCACCCACACCCTCTCGCCCGCTCTCGTCGACACCCACACGCTGGCCCCGCTGACCGCGGACTCGGCGACGCGGCTGGTGCGCTCGGAGCACCCGGACGCCCCCGCCGACTGGATCGCCGCCTGCGCCCGGGCCGGCGCCGGCAGCCCCCTGTTGCTGAGGGCGCTCCTGGACGACCTCGGGGCCGTACTTCCCGCCGCCGACCCGCACCGCCCTTCCGGCGAGGCGAGCACCCTCACCC
>NZ_JAIGQA010000242.1:0-9883 GCF_019733245.1 Streptomyces sp. WAC04114 | reverse complement strand
GAGAGGCGGGGGTGCGGGGTTTCGGGGCACGTGAAAGGCCCCTCGCTTTCACGAGGGGCCTTTCACCGTCTGTGCGCCGCCAGGGACTCGAACCCCGGACCCGCTGATTAAGAGTCAGCTGCTCTAACCAACTGAGCTAGCGGCGCCTGCTGACGTCGTAGACCTTAGCATCCTGGTCGGCGGGAGGAAAAATCGAAATCCGTACCGCCGAGCGGGCCGCCCGGACGGCCGCCCAGAGCAGTACTTCGGGGCCCGGAAGCCAGGGCTGACGGGTGTCGGGGGCGACGAGCCAGCGGGAAGCGGAACGGGCGGGGGAGACGCTCTGTGACGGCGCCGGGACGGTCACGGCGTCACCGGTGCCGTGGCACAGCAGCGGCGGTACGGCGTCCGTACGGGTGGCTTCCCGGCTGTCCCGGCCACCCCACTCCTCCCACTCCAGCAGCGCGGGGAGCCGCTGAGCCGTCCCCGGGGCGGCGAACAGCAGCATCCGGCCCCGGAACTGTGCGACCGGGCCCGAGCCGGGGCCGTCGTCCCACAGTCGGTCGAGCATGCGCCGGCCGAACATCGCGGGCGCGCTGACCACGTCGAAGACCGACCCGCAGGGCAGCACGACCGGTGCGTCCGGCCGCTCCTCCCAGAGGGCGAGCGTGCTTCGCGGATACGTTCCTGCCGAGGCGAGCCAGGCGGCCCCGTCCGGGGTGACATCGGAGGCGTTCCATGCGCTGCTCATGGCATCAAGGTGTACCCGCCGTGAGCGCCCGGTTCCCGAGTGTTGCGGGAAACCGGGACAGGAGGGGGTGGGAGGGAGTATCTTGCCCGCCTGGCATATGCCAGGTGATCGGGAAGAGGCGTGCCGTGCCGGGTCAGGCGGACTCGCCGGGCCCCCGGCCCTCGGCGTCCCCCCGCATCAGGTCCCGCCCGAACTCGACCATCTTCTTGGCGTAGTCCTCGGTCCACTCGGCCCGCTCGGCGATGTCCGCCGTCGTCAGCCGGTCGAACCTGCGCGGATCGGCCAGCTGCGCCGCCGCCATCGCCTGGAACTCCACCGCCCGGTCCGCCGCGGCCCGGAACGCCAGCGTCAGCTCCGTCGCCCGGGCCAGCAGGGCCCGGGGGTCGTCGATCGACTCGAGGTCGAAGAAGTGCTCAGGGTCGGAGGCCGCCTCCGCAGGCTCGAAGAGCAGGGGCGCGGGGCGTAGCCGCGGTTCGTTCCGACGCGGCGTGGGCTCCGCCATGTCTTCTCCTCCTCGTACGTCGCGCAGGCCCTCCCGGTGGAGTGGGCCACCGTCCATTGTCTCGCGGGCGCGCAAGTGGGCATCGCGGTAGTGGGTACGGCCGCCACACCACCCGGCGTTCGTCACGACTCCCGGGACCCGCCGTGTTCCGGCCAGATCAACGCCACCCGGCGACGCGCTGTTCCGGCCGGATCAGGGCCGCCGCACGACCCTGTGTCCCGGCCGGATCATGGCCGCCACTCCACCCGGTGTTCCGCCAGGTGCGCGAGGACCGCGTGGTTCGCCTCCCAGCCGTCCGGGCTGTGTTCATCGGCCGCCTCCGGCGGCGTGCCGGCCGCCGGCCGGCGGTGGGTCGGATGTGTCCGGCGGCGCCGATCAGGGCCGCCACTCCACCCGGTGTTCCGCCAGGTGTGCGAGGACCGCGTGGTTCGCCTCCCAGCCGTCCGGGAACTTCACCACCGTCCCCAGCTGGACCGGCTCCGTGGACGGATAGTCGTCCAGGAGGTCGGTCACCCCCGCTCGGCAGACCACGATGCAGGCGTGCCGGTGGCGGGAGGCCAGGACGCAGAGGCGGCCCGTCTCCAGGTGGAAGGCCGTGGCGTCGGGGCGGCCGGAGAGGGGGTGGAGGACGACCGTGACGTCGTACTCACGCCCCTGCAGCCGGTTGGCCGTGTCCACGACCACGTCGGTGACGCCGAGGCCCGCCAGTGCCGAGCGCACCGCGGCCGCCTGGTCCCGGTGGGCCGTGCCGACGGCGACCCGGTCGGCGGTGAGAGGCGAGGGGACCGGGGAGCGTTCCGACGTCGCAGCCCCCGCCCGGTCGAGCAGGCGCCGTACGACCGTCGCCACCGCCAGGACCGCCTCCGGGTCGGTGCGCGGGGTGTGCCGGGCGGGCAGCTCCAGCAGGCCCCAGCCCGACTCGGCCGCCTCGTCGATCACCCGGTCGGGGCCCGAACCGTCCGACGGCACGCCGAAGGCCAGGCTCCGGTCACCGGGGCCGGTTCCGCTGCGGAACGGCGTGTACGGGTAGAACGCGTCCGACACCAGCGGCGCCGCGGAGGCCGGGAGCCGCCAGGAGACCGGCAGCCGGTGCTGGGGCAGGTCCGGGTTGTGCGCGAGCAGGGTTGTCACCGCCGAGCCCGAGGGGTCGTACGTCAGGCCCGCCCACTGCTCGCTGCCGACGATCGCGAACGGGTCGAGCTGCCCCGGATCGCCCACGAACAGCGCCCGCTCGAACAGCCCGGCCACCGCGAGCAGCGCGTCCGAGCGCATCTGGTACGCCTCGTCGACGATCGCGTGCCGCCACGGCTCGTCGACCTTCACATGCGCCCACTTCGCCGCCGTCGAGATCACCACGGCCTGCCCGGCCAGGTCACCCGCCTTGGCCGACTTGCGCACGCTCGGCAGCTCGTCGAGCGCCTTGTCGTACGGGTCGGAGTCACTGCTGTGCAGGCGGCCCACCGGCAGCTCGGGATTCTTCTCGGCGAGCCGCAGGACCAGGTCGTCGACCTGGGCGTTGGTCTGCGCGACCACCATCAGCGGGTGACCGGCCTCGGCCAGTTCCAGGGCCGCGCGGACCACCAGCGTGGACTTGCCGGCTCCCGGCGGGGAGTCCACGACGACACCGCGCGCGCTGCCGTGCAGCGTGTCGTGCAGGATCGCGTCGGTGGCCTGGCCCGCGGCGGCCGACGGGTCGAACACCGTGGTCACAGCACATCCTCCTCGGTCACCGGGTCGGCGGCTTCCAGGGCCGCCTCGCCGGGCGGCCCGCCGTGCGTCCACGGCGTCTCCTCCGGGTCCGGCAGCTTCGCGCCGCCCCGCTGCTCGTGCTCGAAGAGCGTGAAGCAGAGCCGGTCGCCCTTCTCCGGCACCGAACCCGGCTCGGGCTCCTTGCCGCGGCCCATCTTGTCGAGGACCCGCAGGACGACGAGCGCGCCGTCCTCCTCGTCCGCGACGAACTCGGCCGACTGCGGCTTGCCGCCCAGCGACCGGTACACCTTCGTCCGCTCGCCGAGATGCGGCCGGTCGTCCGTGCGCACCGTGACCAACGGGCGGGGGCTGGGCCGCTTGCCCTCGCTGTACGCCATCACGACATCGGTGACCTCACCCGCGAACGCCTCCCCGGACAGCCGCCGGCCCGCCATCACCAGCGGGTCGTCGAGGGCCTCCTGCGCCTCCAGCCGGGCCTGTTCGCGCTCGCGCGTGGCGAGCTTGTTCGCCGCGGTGACCGCGTCGTCGCGGCGCGGCTGCGGGGGCTCCCCGGCCAGCACCCGGTCGCGGTGACCGGTGAACGACCAGCGGTCGCGGGTCCACCGCTCCTCGACCCGCGCCCCCTCGGGCAGCTCCCGCAGCAGATCGAGACCCCGCCACACCGCGTCCCAGGTGGGCCGGGTGCGGCTGAGCACCAGGTCCCGGATCTCCCGCTCGGCGGCGCTGAGCGTACCCAGCCGGTCGTCGGCCTCCAGGCCGTCCTCGACGGCGGCGAGGGCGGTGCGGGCGCGGTCGTAGCGCTCGATGGCCGGGGCGAGCAGCTTGTTGTCGAACGCCGGGTCGGTCGCCGGACCGGCCGGCGGGCACGTCAGCTGCCCCTGCGCGTCCCGCTCCAGCTCGGCGCGCAGCGCGGCCTCGGCGCCGGTGACGCCCTGCGGCGGGTCGATCCAGGCGAGCAGCGCGCCCAGATGCTGGTCCTCCAGGGTGGACTGCCCGGTCACCCAGTGCCGGCCCAGCACGTCCGTCATCGCCAGCAGCAGTGAGGAGCCGGGCACCCGGGCCCGCTCCCCGAAGTGCGTCAGCCACCGCCCGAGCAGCGGCACCCGCGGCGGCGCCGGGTAGGGAGCCTCCGGATCCTGCTCCGCCGTACGCCGGAAGCGCGTCGAGCGTCCGAGCAGCCGCACCAGGTCGATGCCCGCGCGGCTCGGCACGATCAGCTGCGGCGCGTCCGCGCACAGGTCGACCTCGACCTTGACGCGCTTTCCGGTCTCCGGGTCGGTCTCGGTGCGCTCGGCGGCCTCCACGGCTTCGGCGTAGGAGTCGACGTACGGCAGCACGACGTCGGCCAGTTCGGCCAGGAACGCGAACCTGAGGTCGCGGTCGCGGGGCTGCGGGACGGCCAGCAGACGCGGCGCGTCCCGGTCCGTGCCGACCAGCGCGCCGAGCGGGGCACCGGCCTCACCGGCGGTGATCAGCGGCACGAACACCAGCGGGCGGTCGCCCAGATGCCGGTGCCGGACGGTGGCGGCGGGCTGGGCACGGCCCGTGCTGACCGCTTCGAGGCGGGCCAGGGTGGCGATCAGCGACACGCCGCCTCCAGTGCCTCGGCGCGCAGCGCGGCGGCCCGCCGCAGGGCCGCCACGGCCGGATCGTCGGGATCGCCCGCCTCCCCGCGGGCGGCGGCCAGGACGTCCTCGACGGTCGTCAGACCGCCCAGCTCCGCGCGGACCGGACGCCCGAGCGAGGTCACCGCGCCCTCCTGGCGGGACCGGGCCCGGCAGTGGAAAGCCAGCTCGCACGCGGACAGGCACTCGGGCGCGTACGTCGCCGGGACCGACTCCACGGCCGCCGTGAGTTCCTCGGCGGGCAGCTCGGGCGAGAAGCACGTGCCCTCGGGGAGCGCGCCGGCGATGTCCTCGATGCGGGTCAGCCGGGCCAGCTGGCGGGCCGTCACCGCCCGCTGCTTGCGGATGTCGACGGCAGACGCGGCCGGCAGATTGGAGAAGTCCCTGGGGCAGACGAGCAGCACCCGGTGCCGCACCCGCGGGGCCGGCTCGTCCTCCGCGCCCAGACGGGCCGCGACCTCCTCCAGCGCCAGCACGTACACCGCCGCCTGCCGGGCCGCCGCCCCGACCTTCGCCGGGTCCGCCGAACCGTCCAGCAGGGGGAAGGACTTGATCTCCACGACCGTCCAGCTGCCGTCCGGATGCACCACCACCGCGTCCGGCTCCAGGAACGCGGGCGAGCCCGCGACGTCCAGCGCGAGCATCGGATGGTCCAGCAGCGTCCACGCGCCCGGATGCGCGGCGGCCTCCCGCAGCTCCAGCTCCGTACGGGCCGTGCGCCCCAGGGGTCCGGTCGCCGTCAGGTCGGGCACGCGCGCGTCGGCGGGCGGCTCCGCGGACCGGTCGAGCTTGTCGTGCACCAGCCGCAGCAGCTCCGCGCCGCCGTCGGCCTTGACCTTCGCCTCGAAGGCGTTGCCTCTCGTGAGCGCGAACTGCGACTGCCCGAAGGCCGACGGCGAGCCCAGCGCGCTCGCCAGTGCCGCCTTGTTCACCCCCGCGCCGTCGAGGATCGCGCGCCGGGAACAACCGGGGTTGGCGGCCAGCGCCGCCAGGGCGCGCGCGTCCAGAGCCTTCGCGGGTACGTCGGGGCCGCGCAGCTCAGCGAGCAGCTGTCGGAGCGCCGTCCCCCGCGTCCTTGGGAGAGGCACCCGGCTCGGCTCCGTCTTCGAACCGCGACTCGCGCTGCCGTGGAATTCGCTCACCCGCGGAAGTCTGGCATCCGGCACTGACAATCGAGGAACCTGCGCCGGACGAGTCCGCCGCGACGGGGGCGGGGCCCGAGGCGGAGGAGTCCGCGGGGACCGGTGCTGCCGACGGCACGAAGCGTGCCTTGACCCGGTCCGCGGTGCGCATCACGACGGGGGCCAGCAGCAGCCCGACGCCCATGACGGCCGCGCCCGCGACCGCGTCGAGGAAGTAGTGGTTGGCGGTGCCCATGACCACGATCGTCGTGATCAGCGGGTAGGCGACGGCGGCCGTCTTCGTCATGCGCGAGCCGCCGAAGCGCCACAGCATCACTCCGCACCACAGGGCCCAGCCCACGTGCAGACTCGGCATCGCCGCGTACTGGTTGGTCATGTCCCCCATGCCGCGCGGCGCGCTCGCCGCACCGCCCCACCAGCCGTAGGAGCTGTACTGCGCCATCGTGTCCACGAAGCCGTGGCTCGCGTCGAGGAGCCGGGGCGGGCAGGTCGGCAGCAGCGTGAAGCCGATCAGGCCGATGAGGGTGGACGTCATCAGCCAGGTCCGCGCGGCGCGGTAGCGCACGGCGCGGGAGCGGAAGAGCCACACCAGGACGGCCGGAGTGACCAGGTAGTGCAGCGACGCGTACCAGAAGTCGGCGGGTATGCCGATCCAGGCCTCGCGCGTGAAGAGGCGGTTGAGGGGGTGCTCGAAGTTGAGGTACAGCCCCTTCTCGAAGCGCAGGATCGTCAGACCGTGGTCGACGGCGCCGGAGACGTCACCGCGGGCGAGGAGCCGGCCGGCCGAGTAGCACGCGTACACCAGCAGGATCAGCGGCAGCTCGGTCCACCAGCGCAGCCTGGGCGCGGGGGCCGCCGCCTCGGTGCCCGGTGTCTCGGTGTGCTGCATCCGATCGTCCTCCCCCTTCGTCGTCACGCGTAGCCCGTTCGGCCGTGCCACTTTACGGTGTGTGCGCCCGCCCCGTGGGGCGCCTCCGGCCCTCAAGACGCAGAGATCGCCCCCCGGGTTGCCCACGGAGGGCGTGCGCGATGATGGAGGAGTCCCCCATGCGCTGTTCTTCTCGCGTTGTTCTTCCGGAAAGGTGCCCCATGGCCGCGCGCATCCTGCTGGCCCGCCACGGACAGACCGAGTGGTCCCTGTCCGGCAAGCACACGGGCAGGACCGACGTGCCGCTCCTGGAGGAAGGCCGGCGCGGCGCGAAGCTGCTCGGCGAGCGCCTGCACCGGGCACCGTACGAGGGCCTGGCCGGTGTCGAGGTGCGCACCAGCCCGCTGGCACGCGCGCGTGAGACCTGCGAACTGGCCGGCTTCGGCGACCGCGCCCGCACCTGGGACGCGTTGCTGGAGTGGGACTACGGGTCGTACGAGGGCATGACCCCCGCGGACATCCAGGCCGTCCGGCCCGGCTGGCTGATCTGGCGCGACGGTGTCCCGGGCGGGGAGTCGCTCGCCGAGGTCACCGCCCGGGCCGACGAAGTGGTCTCCTGGGCCCGCTCCGAGGACCGCGACGTCCTGGTCTTCGCCCACGGGCACATCCTGCGCTCCATCGGGGCGCGGTGGCTCGGCCTGCCGATCGACTTCGCGGCCCGGATCCGGCTGAACCCGACGTCGCTGTCGGTGCTGGGCTGGGCCTACGGGGAGCCGGCCATCGAGAGCTGGAACGACCTGGGGCACCTCGCCCAGGACGTGCCGGACGCCGCGCGGCGGGCGTGACGTTCGCGACAGTCCCTCAGGTCATCCGCGGCGCCGAGGCGTGCCGCTCCAGGAACGCCGACACCCCGGAGGCCCTGCGGTGCGGCAGCAGTACCCGCGCGGTCGCCGCCAGCATGGTCTGGACGCGGGAGGACTGGACCTCCTCCAGCAGATCCAGCACCCGCATCCCCGCCACCGCCGCCTCGTCCGGCCGGCCGCCGCGCGCGAGGTCGTCCGCCAGTTCCGCCGTGTAGAGGGCGATGTTCCGCGTGAAGTGCGGATCCTGCAGCTCGGCGGCGCGCCGCGCGTGCCGTGCGGCGCGGGGCCAGTCGCCGAGGGTGGACCAGCACTGCGCCTCCAGGCCCTCCAGTTCGGCCTCCCCGTAGAAGCTCATCCACTCGGGGTCGGCGTCCGAGGGGCCTCGCTCGAAGAAGGCCTGCGCACGGGCCAGTGCCTGCTCGCAGCCGACGCGGTCGGCCAGTCCGGCCCAGCCGCCCGCCTCGCGCAGCGCGAGCAGCGACATCAGCCGGGCGGAGCCCACGGGCCGGGCGACGCGCTGCGCGGCCTGGGCCGCTCGGACCGCCTCGCGGGGCCGGCCCGCGTCGCGCGCGAGGAACGCCGTGTTGCAGAAGGCGTGCGCCTCGAGGCCCGGGTCGCCGGTCATCCGGGCGGTCGCGAGGGCCTCCGCGTAGTGCGAGCGGGCGTCGTCGAAGCGCCCCGAGTCGTGGGCCAGCCAGCCCACGGAGATGGCCAGTTCACCGGCGCCGGAGTACAGCCGGTCCGCCGTGGTCTGCCGGGTCGTCCCGGCGTCCAGCAGGGCGTAGGCGGCGCGCAGCGGGGCGGCGGCGCGGCGGTACAGGCCGTCCGCCCCGTGCCGGTCGTCGAGCAGCCGGATCCGGCGGACGGCTTCTTCCAGGGCGCCCGCGTCGCTCGCCCCGGCGCGGTGCACGGGGCGCTGTGCCGCCGAGGCGTCGCGGGCGAGGCCGGCAGGCCCCAGTGAGGCGGCGGCCAGCGTGGCGCCTCCGCCGGTCATGAACGCGCGACGTAGCACGTCGCTCTCCTCGTAGGTGTCGTGCGGGTGGTGCGGGTCGTACGGGTTCTGCGTTTCATACGGCTCGCACGCCCCGCTGGTCTCACTCGTGGCGTTCGCCGGGTTCGCGGTGCGCGTCAGGGGCGCGTCGTCGGTGTCGCGCGCCCGGCGTCCGCGTACCGACGAGCGGGGCGCGAACCCCAGGTCGGTGAGTGTGCGGCCTGGGTACATGTGCAGGAACACCCGTTCGTACGCGTAGTTGGGGCAGCGGATCTCGCCCGCCTCGACCCGGCCGATGTACCGCGCGTCACAGCTGACCTGCTCGCCGATCTCGAGCCCGGCCCGGCGGATCACCGCGGCGAACTCGGCCGGCGAGCGCTGTCCGCGCAGGCGCCGGAAGACGAGGTTCGGCCGTGATGGCCGGTGGGGTTGAGACGAGGTCATCGTTGACGACGCCATGGCCGGGTCCTCCCGTGCGAACCGTCGAACCATGCCGGATTCAGGGCGACTTGTTGCGAGTTGTCCGCATCGGTTGGTCCCGTGTCCGGCGGGCAAGAACGTACCTGCTGTGATGGAGTCGCCACGCTGGGTTTGGCCACAAACCGGATATCTCATCCGTGATCTGCCATGAAGTGCCATCCTTTGCGGCTGACTTCCGCCGTAGCCGTTGACGCCCTGCCGCGTTGAACCTCGTGGACCGGGAGGCCCCCGACTCCCGACCGCTCTTCCAATCAGGGGTTTTCGTGGTGGAGGCCGGGATGGAGACCAGCCGGATCAACGATCCTCGTACGCCGCCGTGCGCACCGGCGGCCGGCTGCGATGTGGTGACGGTGCCCGCGCGGCAGGGACTGGAGGCGGTCGACATCCTCCGGCGCGGACCAGGGGACGCGGTGGGGCCCGTGCTGCACGACGACGGCGGTGACACCCTGGGCTTCCTGGTGCCGCCGGGAACGGCCGCCGCGTGGGACGTGCCGGGCAGCACCTGCACGGAGACCGACGGACGCGGAGCGACCCTGGCCCCCGAGCCTCCCGTGGAGGGTTCGGACTGGCTGCTCCCGCCCGGCGAGGCGGACCTCGCGACCGATCCGGCGGTGCTGCGCGAGGCGCTGGGGGAGGCGGCCCGAATGATCAAGGCAGCGGACAGCTGCCGCTGAACCGCATCTGGCGGCTGCCGCTGACGTGCCCCCGGACGGCGGCCGCTGAGTCATCCCGGCCACCTGGCGTTGACGGCCCCGGCCCCCTGCGGCCCGTTGCCGCTGAGCGGCTCCCGGTCTGCTGCCGCGTGCGCGCCCCCGGTCGGCTGCCGCTGAGGCGCTCCCGGTCGGCTGCCGCTGAGGCGCTCCCGGTCCGCCGTCGCTCACGCGCCCCCGGCCCCCTGCCACGTGCGTCCCCCCCGGCCGACGGCCGGGGGGGACGCACGTGGCAGGGGGCCGGGGGCGCGTGAGCGACGGC
>NZ_JAIGQA010000241.1:0-9912 GCF_019733245.1 Streptomyces sp. WAC04114 | reverse complement strand
CCCCGGCCCTGTCCGGCACACGCTCGACCTCACCCCGCCCCACTCGCCGCCACCGTGTGGGTGACGGAGTTGTCCACAGGCGGACGGCGATCCACAGCGCTCAGCGGGCCCGGCCCGGCGGCGGCAGTCTGGCAGACACAGCCGTACGGGAGGGGCCCGTACGCGTGTCGGCCCGGTGCTTTGCCGCACCCGGGCGAGGGAGGCTTCGCTATGAACGAGACGATGGTCTGCGCGGTCGGCAGGGTGGCGACGCAGCCGGTGTACCGGGAGATGGCGTCCGGCCCGTCGGCGAGGTTCCGGCTGGCGGTGACCGCGCGCTACTGGGACCGCGAGAAGAACACGTGGACGGACGGGCACACCAACTTCTTCACGGTGTGGGCCAACCGTCAGCTGGCCACGAACACGGCGGCGTCGCTGACGGTCGGCGAGCCCGTGATCGTGCAGGGCAGGCTGAAGGTGCGGACCGACGTACGCGAGGGGCAGAGCTGGACGTCGGCGGACATCGACGCCGTGTCGATCGGACACGATCTGGCCTGGGGCACGTCGGCCTTCAGGCGCGCCGCCAAGGCAGCGGAGACGGCGACCGTGCCGACACAACCGGAGCCCAACTGGGAAACCCCGCCCCATGGTTCGGAGGCGCCGACGGAATCCGAGGAGCAACATCGTTCGGCGACGGCCGTATTGACGTGACGTCAATCATCGTGCCGTGTCCGCCCGCCCGAACTGCGGCCTATCGGCCGGTGCGCGCCGATCGGTCAGGGGTGGATTTGTCGATAAGCCCTGCCCATCAGGGATCTTGGCGATAACGATTCCGAGTCGGATCACTCGTCCGACCGTCTGACCGGCGGGCGGGGTTCCCCGCGTCCCTAGGATGCCGGACATGGTTCTCGGGTCTCTTGTGTCCTGTGAGGCCTCTGATTCTGCTGGTGGGACCGTCCCCCCACGTCAACGGTCCTGCTCGAAGGGGAATTCGGTGTTTGCTTCGTTCTCTGAGGTGTTCGTACGCAGGCGAGCGGCGGCCCGTCTCGCCACCGCGACAGTGGTGTCCGGGCTCGTCGCCGCAGGCGGTCTGGCCGGTGCCGGACGGGCGGTCGCCGACGAGACGACACAGAGACAGGGCGGAGCGGCCGCGACGATAGGCGGCCTCAAGACGTACGGCGCGGCCGTCATACCCGCCGGCACCGGCGACCAGGAGATCTCGGCGGGCCTGTTCGAGATGTCCGTCGACGGCGGCGGCATGCTCCAGACGTACTGCGTCGACCTCCACAACCCCACGCAGCGGGACGCCAGGTACCACGAGACGTCCTGGAGCGGCACGTCCCTGGGCGCCAACAAGGACGCCGGCAAGATCCGCTGGATCCTGCAGAACTCCTACCCGCAGGTCAACGACCTCGCGACGCTCGCTCGCAAGGCGGGTGTGCGTGGACCGCTGACCGAGCAGGACGCCGCGGCCGGCACGCAGGTGGCGATCTGGCGCTACTCGGACGACATCGCCGTCGACGCCCTCGACCCGCAGGCCGAGCAGCTCGCCGACTACCTGGAGAAGCACGCCCGCAATCTGCCCGAGCCCCGTGCCTCGCTCACCCTGGAGCCCTCCGCGGTCTCCGGGCGGCCGGGGGAGCGGATCGGACCGGTGACGGTGCGCACCAACGCCGGCAGCGCGACGGTCACCCCGCCGGCGGATGCCGCCACGAGCGGAGTGCGGGTCGTCGACAAGCAGGGCAAGGCCGTCACCTCCACGCTCGACGGCGGGCAGGTGTTCTTCGACGTCCCCGCGGAAGCGGCAGCCGGTACGGCGGAGCTGACCGTGCAGGCGTCGACCACCGTGCCGGTCGGCCGGGCCTTCGCTTCCGAGAGCCGCAGCCAGACGCAGATCCTGGCCGGTTCCAGTGAGTCGACGGTGTCCGCGACGGCCGGGGCGACCTGGGCGAAGCAGGGCCCGATCCCCGCGCTGTCGGCGGCGAAGAACTGCGCCGAGGGCGGCGTCGACATCATCGCCTCCAACAAGGGCGACGAGCCGTTCACCTTCGAACTGGCCGGTCTGGAGCACACCATCGCCGCGGGCGAGTCCCGCACGGTGACGGTCCCGATCCAGGAGGACCAGGCCTACGACTTCACGATCCACGGCCCCGGCGGCTTCGAGAAGCGCTTCACCGGCATGCTGGACTGCCAGACCCGCGGCAGCGACACCGGCACGACCACCCAGACCCTCAGCGAACCGAGCCCGGCCACAGTGGGCGGCACGGCCCCCGACACCAACCTCGCCGAAACGGGCGGCTCCGGCATCACCCCCCTGATCGCGGGCGTCGCCATCGGCCTGGTCCTGATCGGCGGGACGACCCTGATCGTGCTGCGGCGCAAAGAGGCGGCGGCCGGGGAGTGACGGCGGCGCTCGGCCGACCGCTGCATCATCTGCGTCCGATGACAGCGGCCGCCGGTCAGCCGGGTCGACGCCGGAGGCCTCTCTGTGGCACGCCCGCTCCACCGTGTGTGGGGCGACGGCAGACGGGATGGGAGCCTGGGACAGTGGTGGGTTGAGGTTCACGGGAACCGCTCCGCCAACCGCTGGCTAGGGTGCCGCTTGAGAAAGGGGCGATCGAGAGCGCTCGTACGCACAGCGGCACGGCACAGTCTTGCTATGGGTGTCGCTTTCGGTTCGGACTCCACTCGAAGACACCGAAGGAGGGTTCCACGACCTCGCGGGGCCAGCGTCGGCGAACCTCGTCCAAACGGCGACGCTGATCATCTATCCAGCCCTCTTCGAGGGCCACGGGCACTGTCACTGTCGCCATAGAACTCGGTACGTCGTCAACGATGACCTCGGGGCAGCCACGTTCTCCCTCAAGTTGGACTCTGATCTCGGGCGCGCGACCTCCCATCCATCTGATGTCCTGCCCCGCCGCCAACGAGTCGAGAGCTGCTTCCCATTCGACCAGGTCGGTAGGCAAGAGCCACACTTCCAGTTGCCCACTGACGAACCCGGTCGTTACCAGGACGTTCGCAGTCAGAGTGTCGTGGCCTGTCAGCACCCCCGGCGTATCCCGTCCGGTCACCTGTACGACGACGCTATTACCCTCGTCGTCGGCGAGGCGAATAAGGTCTACGGCTTCTTGCCCGGTCATGTTCCCTCATTCTTGGCACCGTCCATCTCCGCGGCCTCGGAGCGGCCCAACGCACGACAGGCTAGCTCCGACCACCGACACCGACTTCCGTACAGCAGCGAAGTACAGCAACCACGGCAATCCCGTGCCCGGGGCGCACAGGTCGAAGCCCTACTGGCACTCGCCGCAGCCATCGCCGGTCGTCAGACGGGATCGTCAATGCAACCACCACCGTCGAAGCGGTAGTCGGGCCGTCTGGAGGGGACCACATGCCCACGAGTCCTCAAGCGATCACGACCCCAGTCGAATACGTGTCGAAGTTGCCGAGGCGAGATCGGCATCCCCCGCTTGTGTGCACGTCAACGGCACGAGGTGCAACGAGCCCCGGGGCTCTTCTAAGCGCCTGCCCCTCGGCTGGCTCCCAGCGCGCCGAGCCAATCGGCGAACACGGAGAAGTCGGCTTCTTCCAGGCCTTTGGCCGGGTCGACGCGATGAAGAAGTGACGGACCAGGATGCCGGGCAGCGACCCAGATGCGGTCCATGCTGCTGATCTCGTCGTCGACCCAGATGAACGGCCGGCACCTGGCCCACTCGACGAGACGAGGGGTCTTCCAGTGCAGGCCCAGCGGACTGCGGTCGGCGTCGGCATCGGCGTCCCGCCACTCGACGACGGGAAGCCTTGGCAGTCCGATGCGTGGGGCGACGGCTTCGTTCGCCTCTTCCATCCATGTCGAGGCCCACACGAGATCACAGTCCAGGGCCGTGAGACGCGATCCAAGATCAGGGGCAAGGCGCCCAAGCAAGGGGTTCCCTTGTCCGACGGACACCTCAGAGTCGGAAGCCGGGGCTTGCAGGCCGCTGAAGTCGGCACCGAACGGGATAAGGGGTCCGTCGACGTCGAGGAAGAGGATGGGGCGCTCCGCTGCGCTTGTCACGGCCGCACCATAGTCCGGCGTGGCGGGGCAGGCGACACTTCCTGTCCTGGTCCGTCTCTGGGCCGTGCGAGGGCGCCCGAGGTCGATGAACGGCGACCGACAGTGACAGGCGAGTCTCAGTCGTCCATCACAAAGACCCAGGTCAGGCCCGCGCAGCTATACGCGTTTCCGCCCAGGGGTGGCGGTACGGCAAGATGGGGTGTATCTGCCCACTGCCAGTTTCAAGCTGCCGGACGGTTTCTCTTGGCTGAGTTCATTTACACCATGCGCAAGGCGCGCAAAGCGCACGGCGACAAGGTGATCCTCGACGACGTGACGACCAGCTTCCTGCCGGGGGCGAAGATCGGCGTCGTCGGCCCGAACGGCGCCGGCAAGTCGACGATCCTGAAGATCATGGCCGGCATCGAGCAGCCGTCCAACGGTGACGCCTTCCTCACTCCCGGTTACACGGTCGGCATCCTGCTCCAGGAGCCCCCGCTGACCGAGGACAAGACCGTCCTGGAGAACGTCCAGGAGGGTGTCGCCGGGATCAAGGGCAAGCTCGACCGGTTCAACGAGATCGCCGAGCAGATGGCGACCGACTACACCGACGAGCTCATGGAGGAGATGGGCAAGCTCCAGGAGGACCTCGACCACGCCAACGCGTGGGACCTGGACGCCCAGCTGGAGCAGGCCATGGACGCCCTGGGCTGCCCGCCCGGCGACTGGCCCGTCACCAACCTCTCGGGTGGTGAGCGCCGCCGCGTCGCGCTGTGCAAGCTGCTGCTGGAGCAGCCCGACCTGCTGCTGCTCGACGAGCCCACCAACCACCTCGACGCCGAGTCGGTGAACTGGCTGGAGCAGCACCTGGCCAAGTACCCGGGCACCGTCGTCGCGGTCACCCACGACCGGTACTTCCTCGACAACGTCGCCCAGTGGATCTGCGAGGTCGACCGCGGTCGCCTCTACCCCTACGAGGGCAACTACTCCAAGTACCTGGAGACCAAGGCCGCCCGCCTCAAGGTCGAGGGCCAGAAGGACGCCAAGCGGCAGAAGCGGCTCAAGGAAGAGCTGGAGTGGGTGCGGTCCAACGCCAAGGGGCGTCAGGCCAAGTCCAAGGCGCGTCTGGCCCGCTACGAGGAGATGGCCGCCGAGGCCGACAAGATGCGGAAGCTGGACTTCGAGGAGATCCAGATCCCGCCGGGCCCGCGCCTGGGCAACGTCGTCGTCGAGGTCAGCAACCTCACCAAGGGCTTCGGCGACAAGCTGCTCATCGACGACCTCAGCTTCACGCTCCCGCGCAACGGCATCGTCGGCATCATCGGCCCGAACGGCGCCGGCAAGACCACCCTGTTCAAGATGATCCAGGGCATCGAGGAGCCGGACTCCGGCGCCATCAAGGTCGGCGACACCGTCAAGATCTCCTACGTCGACCAGAGCCGCGAGAACATCGACCCGAAGAAGTCGCTGTGGGCCGTCGTCTCCGACGAGCTGGACTACATCAACGTCGGCCAGGTCGAGATGCCGTCCCGTGCCTACGTGTCCGCCTTCGGCTTCAAGGGCCCGGACCAGCAGAAGCCGGCCGGCGTGCTCTCCGGCGGTGAGCGCAACCGCCTGAACCTCGCGCTCACCCTCAAGCAGGGTGGCAACCTGCTGCTCCTCGACGAGCCGACCAACGACCTCGACGTCGAGACCCTCTCCAGCCTGGAGAACGCGCTGCTGGAGTTCCCGGGTGCGGCCGTGGTCGTCTCCCACGACCGGTGGTTCCTGGACCGGGTCGCCACGCACATCCTCGCCTACGAGGGCGAGTCCAAGTGGTTCTGGTTCGAGGGCAACTTCGAGTCCTACGAGAAGAACAAGATCGAGCGGCTCGGTCCGGACGCCGCCCGTCCGCACCGCGCCACCTACAAGAAGCTGACCCGGGGCTGATCGATCTTGCGGCACATCTACCGCTGCCCGCTGCGCTGGGCGGACATGGACGCGTACGGCCACGTCAACAACGTGGTGTTCCTCCGCTACCTGGAGGAAGCCCGTATCGACTTCCTGTTCCGCCCGGAGAAGGACTTCAAGCAGGGGTCCGTGGTGGCACGCCATGAGATCGACTACAAGCGGCAGCTCGTCCACCGGCACCACCCGGTGGACATCGAGCTGTGGGTCACCGAGATAAGGGCCGCGTCCTTCACCCTCACCTACGAGGTGAAGGACGACGACCAGGTCTATGTGCGGGCCTCGACGGTGATCGTGCCGTTCGACTTCGAGGCGCAGCGCCCGCGCCGGATCACCGCGGAGGAGCGGGAGTTCCTCCGCGAGTACATGGATGACGCCGAGGAGGAGGCCGTCGCCGCATGACGGTGCTCCACCTCGCCGACGAGGGGGAGGCGGCGGATCTCGCGGCCTTCCTCTCCCGGCTGCTCCACTACGACCGTGGCGCCGCGGTGCGGCTGCAGGCGGCGGGCACCGCACTGGCCGTCTTCGGGCGCCCGCCGTCCTTCGAGGTGCTCGCCGTGCGGGCGGTGCGGCTGGCGAAGCCGTACGAGAAGGGTCTCGAGGTCACGCTGGACGTGACCGTGTCCGCCGGTGAGTTCCTGGAGACGGTGGACGAGAAGGCCGGCACGGCGCTCGTGCCGGGTGCGGTGACCGGGCCGCCGTGGGCGGGTGTGCTGCCGCCCCGCCGGGGCTGGCGGTCCGAGCCGGGGCTTCCCGCGCCGGACGCCCTGCGGTCCCTGGTCGCGGCCGTCGTCGCCGAGTTCCGCTCCCGCACCCAGGAGTTGCCCGCCGAGCTGCGGACCCGGACCGAGCTGGACCGGATCGGGGCGGACATCTGGTCCCGCACGGTCGGGGACACCCGGCTGCCCGTCCGGGCCGTGCACGCGGCGCACTCCCTGGGCTTCCTGCGGCCCGGGGTGCCGCTGGGGCTGCTCTCGTCGGGGGCGTGGCTGAGGCTGCGCACGCCGTACGGGTCCATCGCCGTACGACGTGCCGGGCTCGGGGCGCTGGACGTCAGCGTGCGCTGACCCGGCCCTCGACGGCCGTCAGCCCTCGGTGTTGACCATCGAGGCCGCCGCGTACGTCAGGTACTTCCACAGCGTGTGCTCGTGCTCCTCGGACAGCCCGAGTTCGTCGACGGCGACCCGCATGTGCTTCAGCCACGCGTCGTGCGCCGCACGGTCGACCGCGAAGGGCGCGTGCCGCATCCGCAGCCGCGGGTGGCCCCGGTTGTCGCTGTACGTCGTGGGGCCGCCCCAGTACTGGATGAGGAACAGCACGAGGCGCTCCTCGGCCGGGCCCAGGTCCTCCTCGGGGTACATGGGCCGCAGCAGCGGGTCCTCGGCGACTCCCTCGTAGAAACGGTGGACGAGCCGACGGAAGGTCTCCTCCCCGCCGACCTGCTCGTAGAAGGTCTGCTCCTGAAGCGTGCCGCGCCGAATCTCATTCACGCGATCCATGGTCTCAGACGCCCCGGCATAGGACTCAAGACCTAGGACCCCGCCCCTCCTGCCGGACCCCGCCCCTCCTGCCGGGACCCTGCCCCTACTGTGGAGACATGGGCGGTTACGCACCCGGCAGGGAGCTCGACGGTCTCGCCGCCGCCGCACGGGCGGCGCTGGTGCGGCGGATCGAGGCGAGCGGAGCCCTGGATGCCGATCCGGGCTGGCGGGACGCCTTCGCGACGGTCCCGCGGCACCTCTTCGTGCCGTACTACTACGTCGGCGTCGTCGGCGGCTACGAACGCCGCTGGGGCGAGAGTGCCGACCGCGGGGCGCGGGAGCGGTGGCTGCGGGGCGCCTACGAGGACACCCCGCTGGCCACCCGGCTGCGCGACGGCGAGCTGTTGTCCTCCAGCAGCCAGCCGTCCTTGATGGCGGACATGCTGACCGCGCTGGGCGTCGCGGACGGGCACACGGTGCTGGAGATCGGCGCCGGCACCGGCTACAACGCGGCGCTGCTGGCCCACCGGCTGGGCGACGACAAGGTCACCACCGTCGATCTCGACCCGGAGATCACCGAGTCGGCCCGCCGGCACCTGGCCGCGGCCGGATACCACCCGGTCGTCGTGACCGGTGACGGTGCCCGGGGTGTGCCGCAGCGCGCGCCGTTCGACCGGATCATCGCCACCTGCGCGCTGGGCGGCGTCCCGCGCGCCTGGGTCGGCCAGACCCGCCCGGGCGGCCGGATCCTCATGCCGCTCGCCACCGGCCTGATCGTGCTGACGGTGAGCGGTGGCGGACAGGCCGAGGGGCGGTTCCTGCACACGCCCGCCTACTTCGTGCCGCTGCGCGGCGCGGGCCGGCCCGGGGGAGAGCCGGTACAGCTGGGCGGGGTGCCGCGCCGGGCCCGGGAGGACGACCTGTTCCGCTTCCTGCTGGCCCTGACCCGCGGGATCCTCGACCCGCAGGAGGCGCACGCGCTCTGGGAGCAGGAGGGCAGGCCGCAGCGTGAGCGCTACGGCATCACCGTCAGCGAGGACAGGCAATGGGCCTGCCTGGACGACCCGGAGGGGCCGTACGCCTGGCCCCTCCCGTCGTGAACAGCCCTTCGCCGCGGCGGCTCAGCCGCGGCGGATCGTGATCGTCGTCCAGGCGCCCACGTGCACCCGGTCGCCGTCCTGCAGCGGTACGGGGACGAACGGCTGGATCGGTTCCTCCGAGCCGTTGACCGTGGTGCCGTTCGTCGAGTTCTGGTCGACGACCGCCCAGCTGCCGTCCGGCTGCTGGACCAGCACCGCGTGCTGGTGCGAGACGCCCGGGTCCTCGGGGGGCGTCGACAGGTCGATGTCGGGGGTGTCGCCGGTGGAGTGCCGGCGGCGGCCGATGGTGAGCTGGTTGCCGGTGAGCGTGCGCTGCTGCTCGGGCGAATACGCGGGCAGGTTCAGACCCGCGGCCTCGGGGCCGGAGCGATGCATCATCGCCATGAAGTAGTCGCGGTCCGGGCCGATGGTCGCGGTCCACGTGGCGGGCCCCTGCGGCGCCTGGGGCTGCTGGGGGAAGCCACCGGGGCCGGACGGGGCCTGGGTCGCGCCCGGCTGCGGGTAGCCGTAGCCGCCCTGACCGGGACCGCCGGGGCCACCCGGGCCCGAGGTCGGCGGGGAGATCACCCAGTCGTCTTCACCGCCGCCGAAGGACGGACCGCCCTGCTGCGGAGGCCGCTGGGTCTCCTGCGGGAATCCGGGCGGGGCCGGCGGACCGGACTGGTGGAAGGCCTGCGGAGCACCGGGACCGCCAGGGCCACCAGGACCACCGGGCCCGGGCGGAGGCGGGCCCGGCCGGGAGGGGTCGGCACCGAAGCCACCGGGACCACCGGGCCCGCCGGGACCACCAGCACCGGGAGGGCCACCGAAGGCGCCAGGGCCACCAGGGCCGGGCGAGGTCGGGGCAGCGCCCGGCTGCGGATAGCCGTAGCCACCGCCCTGAGGACCACCGGGACCACCGGGTCCACCAGGGCCGGGGCGGCCCGACGGGTCGCCGCCGAACGGCGGGATCGGCTCGGCCGGGCGGTTCATCTGTGACGGACGGGACCCCTGGTACTCGTAGGAGTCACCGCCGCCGTACGACGGGCCGGGGGGCGGGCCGCCCTGCCCGCCCGGTGGCTGGAAACGCGCGCCCGGGCCGGGCGGCGGGGCCGCTGGGGTGTACGACGTCGCCGTGTTCGTGAGGAAGTTCCACCGGCACTCCTCGCAGAACGGCGCGCCGCCCTCGCGCGGCGTACGGCACTGCGGGCAGAGCTCCGGCTCGGCGTTCGGCACGGCGGACAGGTGCGGCGGGCGTCCGCCGGGCTGGCCCCCGGGACCCTGCGGGCCACCCTGGCCGGCGGGGGGCGGGAAGCCGTAGCCACCGGGCGGCGGGCGCGTCGCGGTCGCCGACGCCACCACCCGCGAGCAGGCCAAGCAGGCGCTGCGC
>NZ_JAIGQA010000240.1:0-10161 GCF_019733245.1 Streptomyces sp. WAC04114 | reverse complement strand
CGCCTCGCCGATGACGGCGAGCTTGGCGCCCACCTCGGGCACGCTGCTGGAGATCGTGGTCGGCGAGGACGAGACCGCCGAGGTCGGCGCCAAGCTCGCCGTCATCGGCGAGCTTGGCGCCGACCTCGGCGGTCTCGTCCTCGCCGACCACGATCTCCAGCAGCGTGCCCGAGGTGGGCGCCGGGATCTCGGTGTCGACCTTGTCGGTGGAGACCTCGAGCAGCGGCTCGTCGGCCTCGACGCTGTCACCGACCGACTTCAGCCAGCGGGTGACGGTGCCCTCGGTGACGGACTCGCCGAGCGCGGGCAGGACGACGTCCGTGCCCTCGGCGGAGCCGCCGCCGGCAGCGGCGTCGGCGGTGGGAGCGGCCGCCGGGGCGGCCTGCTCGGTGGACGGGGCGGCCGCGGCCGGCTCGGGGGCCGGCTCGGCGACCTGCTCCGCGGCGGGGGCCGGGGCGGCGGCGGGCGCGCCGCTGCCGTCGTCGATCAGGGCCAGCTCGGCGCCGACCTCGACCGTCTCGTCCTCGGCGACCTTGATGGAGGCCAGGACACCGGCGGCGGGCGAAGGGATCTCGGTGTCGACCTTGTCGGTCGACACCTCGAGCAGCGGCTCGTCGGCCTCGACGCGCTCGCCCTCGGCCTTCAGCCAGCGGGTGACAGTGCCCTCGGTGACGCTCTCGCCGAGCGCCGGAAGGGTTACGGAAACCGCCATGGTTTCGGTTGCTCCTTACGGAAAGTGCGGAAGTCTGTGTCGTCGCGTGTGTCGACCGAGGGGTCAGTCGTGCGCGTGGAGGGGCTTGCCGGCCAGGGCCAGGTGGGCCTCGCCGAGCGCCTCGCTCTGGGTGGGGTGGGCGTGGATGAGCTGCGCGACCTCGGCGGGCAGCGCCTCCCAGTTGTAGATCAGCTGGGCTTCGCCGACCTGCTCGCCCATGCGGTCGCCGACCATGTGGACGCCGACGACGGCACCGTCCTTGACCTGGACGAGCTTGATCTCGCCCGCGGTGTTCAGGATCTTGCTCCTGCCGTTGCCCGCGAGGTTGTACTTCAGAGCGACGACCTTGTCCGCACCGTAGATCTCCTTGGCCTTGGCCTCGGTGATACCGACGGAGGCGACCTCCGGGTGGCAGTACGTCACCCGCGGGACACCGTCGTAGTCGATCGGAACGGTCTTCAGACCGGCCAGGCGCTCCGCCACCAGGATGCCCTCGGCGAAGCCGACGTGCGCGAGCTGGAGGGTCGGGACGAGGTCACCGACGGCGGAGATGGTCGGCACGTTCGTGCGCATGTACTCGTCGACCAGGACGTAGCCGCGGTCCATGGCGACGCCCTGCTCCTCGTAGCCCAGGCCCTGGGAGACCGGGCCGCGGCCGATGGCGACCAGCAGGATCTCGGCCTCGAACTCCTTGCCGTCGGCGAGGGTGACCTTGACGCCGTCCTGGGTGTACTCGGCCTTCTGGAAGAAGGTGCCCAGGTTGAACTTGATGCCGCGCTTGCGGAAAGCGCGCTCCAGCAGCTTGGAGGAGTTCTCGTCCTCGACCGGGACGAGGTGCTTCAGGCCCTCGACGATCGTGACCTCGGTGCCGAAGGACTTCCACGCGGAGGCGAACTCGACGCCGATGACACCGCCGCCCAGGATGATCGCGGACTTCGGCACGCGGTCCAGGACGAGGGCGTGGTCGGAGGAGATGATCCGGTTGCCGTCGATGTCCAGGCCGGGCAGCGACTTCGGCACGGAGCCGGTCGCGAGCAGGATGTGGCGGCCCTCGACGCGGCGGCCGTTCACGTCGACGGACGTGGGGGAGGACAGCCGGCCCTCACCCTCGATGTACGTCACCTTCCGGGAGGCGACGAGCCCCTGCAGGCCCTTGTACAGGCCGGCGACCACGCCGTCCTTGTACTTGTGGACCCCGGCGATGTCGATGCCCTCGAAGGATGCCTTCACACCGAACTGCTCGCTCTCGCGGGCCTGGTCGGCGATCTCGCCCGCGTGCAGCAGGGCCTTGGTGGGGATGCATCCCCGGTGCAGGCAGGTGCCGCCGACCTTGTCCTTCTCGATCAGGGCGACGTCCAGGCCCAGCTGCGCCCCGCGCAGGGCCGCGGCGTAACCACCGCTGCCACCGCCGAGGATCACTAGGTCGAAAACGGTGCTGGCGTCGTTCGCCACGTCACGTCCTCCATGCATGTGCGCCGTGAGCCGGTCGTCAGTGACCGGCAGGCGGCTGGTGTCCGGCCGCTCGTTCTTCGGCCCTTCGGTGGGGCCCTGTCCTGCCGAGCCCCATCTTCGCACTTGTCGGCACACAAGGAGACGCCGGGCTGCGGTGTGAGACGCCCCACGTTCAGATGAGCCACGCTTTGATGCCTGGAGGGCAACGCCCAAGGGGCGCGGGGCTGTGTCTGATCTGCGGCTCCGCCGCGGGGCGCGAGGGCGACGGCCCCAAGGGGCGCGGGGAACTGCGCGAACAGCCCCCACGCCCCCGCACTCGCCACACAACGGACGAGACCGAGCTCTCAGGCGAAGGTCAGCCCAGATCCCCGGCAGCCGTCAGCTCCGCCAGCCGCACCAGCGTCCGCACAGCCGTCCCCGTGCCGCCCTTCGGCGTGTATCCGAACGGCCCGCCCTCGTTGAAGGCCGGCCCGGCGATGTCCAAGTGCGCCCAGGTGATGCCCTCGCCCACGAACTCGCGCAGGAACAGACCGGCGACCAGCCCGCCGCCCATCCGCTCGCCCATGTTCGCGATGTCGGCCGTGGCCGAGTCCATCCCCTTGCGCAGGTGCTCCGGCAGCGGCATCGGCCACGCCGGCTCCCCGACCTCCTCGGCGGCCTCGACCAGCGCCGCACGGAACGCGTCGTCGTTGCCCATGATCCCGAACGTCCGGTTGCCCAGCGCCAGCACCATCGCCCCGGTCAGCGTCGCCACGTCCACGATCGCGTCCGGCTTCTCCTGCGACGCCGCCCACAGCGCGTCGGCCAGCACCAGCCGGCCCTCGGCGTCGGTGTTGAGCACCTCCACCGTCTTGCCGCTGTACATCCGCAGCACGTCGCCCGGACGGGTCGCGGACCCGGAGGGCATGTTCTCGGCCAGGGCGAGCCAGCCGGTGACGTTGACCTCCAGGCCGAGACGCGCGGCGGCGACGACCGCGGCGAACACCGAGGCCGCACCGGCCATGTCGCACTTCATCGTCTCGTTGTGACCGGCCGGCTTCAGCGAGATGCCGCCCGAGTCGTAGGTGATGCCCTTGCCGACGAAGGCGAGGTGCTTCTTCGCCTTGGAGGAGGTGTACGACAGCTTGACCAGGCGCGGGGTGGCCGCGGAGCCGGAGCCCACGCCGAGGATGCCGCCGTAGCCGCCCTTGGCCAGGGCCTTCTCGTCGAGCACCTGGATCTTGATGCCGTGTTCCTTCGCCGCGGCCTGGGCGATCGCGGCGAACGACTCGGGGTTCAGGTCGTTCGGCGGGGTGTTGACCAGGTCGCGGGAGCGGTTGAGCTCCTCGGACACGGCGACGGCGCGCTCGACCGCGGCCTTGTACGCCTTGTCGCGCGGCTTGCCGCCGAGCAGGACGATCTCGGCGAGAGGGGCCTTGCCGTTCTTCGCCTTGGGGTCCTTGCCGTTGTCCTTGTAGGCGTCGAAGGAGTACGCACCGAGCAGCGCGCCCTCCCCGATCGCACCGGCGTCGGCGGCGTCGTCCAGCGGCAGCGCGAAGGCGGCCTTCTTCGACCCGGCCAGGGCGCGGGCGGCGACGCCGGCGGCCTTGCGCAGGGCCTCGGTGCCGTACTCGGCGTCCTTCTCGGGGACCGTGCCCAGTCCGACCGCCAGGACGAGCGGTGTCTTGAAGCCGGACGGCGCCGGCAGCTTCGTCACCTCGCCCTCGCCGCCGGAGGCGCCGAGAGTCTCCAGAACGCCGGCGAGCCTGCCGTCGTACGCCTTGTCCACGGCCTCGGCGCCCGGTGCGACGACCGGTCCCTTGGCACCCTTGGCGACACCGATCACGATCGCGTCGGCCCGCAGGCCGGGCGCCGCGGAGGTGCTGAGAGTGAGAGCAGTCACGGTGGTGAAATCTCGCTTCCGATGTGAAGTTGCAGTGGTCGAACGGTGTGGGTCGACCGGGCCCGAAAGCCGACCCTAATCCGACCTCAGGGTCCGGTATCCACGGGGCCTTCCCCGGTGCGGCGAACACTCGACGACGAGACTACGCGCGTGGCCCGGTTCGCTCATTCCTGCGGGCGTTCACCTGCCGGTGGCGTAGTGGCCATTTCTTGATCCCTCACACTGGTGAACCGGGTCACACTCGTCGCGATCCGGCAACGTCCCACCCGTCCCCGGAACCGGAGAAGAACACCCCGTGAGACGCCCGTCCCTGCTCGTCACCGTGCTCGTCCTGCTCCTCGCGGGCTGCGCACAGACCCCCGACGACAAGCCCGGCCCCCGCTGGCAGCCCCGCCCCGGCACCGCCTGGCAGTGGCAGCTCAGCGGACGCCTGGACACCTCCGTCGACGTGCCGGTCTACGACATCGACGGCTTCGACCACTCCGAGAACACGGTCACCCGGCTGCACCGCGACGGCCGCAAGGTCATCTGCTACCTCTCCACGGGCGCCTGGGAGGAGTTCCGCCCGGACGCCGGCGACTTCCCGGCATCCGTTCTCGGCCGCGGCAACGGCTGGAAGGGCGAGCGCTGGCTCGACATCCGCCGCACCGACGTCCTGGAACCGCTCATGGCGGCGAGGATCGACATGTGCCGCGACAAGGGTTTCGACGCGGTGGAGCCCGACAACATGGACGGCTACCGCAACGACACGGGCTTCCCGCTCACGGCCACCGACCAGCTGCGCTACAACCGCCTCATCTCCCGGCTGGCCCACGACCGGGGCCTGGCCGTCGGCCTGAAGAACGACCTGGACCAGATCCCGGAACTGGTCGGGGACTTCGACTTCGCGGTCAACGAACAGTGCGCCCAGTACGGCGAGTGCACCGCCCTGAAGCCGTTCATCGCCGCGGGCAAGGCCGTCTTCCACGTCGAGTACGAGCTCCCCACCGCCCGCTTCTGCGCCGACTCGCGCCGCCTGAAGCTCAGTTCACTGCTCAAGAAGTACGAACTAGGGGTGTGGCGACGGACCTGCTGAGCCCGATCCCCGTGACCGCGGTGCCCGCGACCCGGTCGGCGAGGGACCGGCGGCCGGGGGAGAGCGGTCACCACCGCCGCGGACGTCGCCGTGTACGCCGTGGCCCGTGTGCTGCTGGTGGTGGAGGGTCAGGTTGTGCTGTCGGTGCTGGTGGGCGGTCGCGGTGGCGCTGTTCCTGCTGAACGCGCTGCCGGTCCGGCCGGGCGCACCCTCGGTAAGGCACTGACCGGGCTGAACGTCACCCCGAACCCGCCCCGCAGGGGCAGGGCCGCCCGGCGGGCCGCAAGGTGAGCACGGCGAGCGCCGAGGCCAGCGCCACGAGCAGCGCGAAATCGACGAGCCAGGCCAGAACCCGGCGCAGCTTCGGCATGAACGTCCCCCGATCAGTGGTGTGCCGGGGCAGGAAGCCAGCGGCTGGGCCGCCAGGGCAGGAGAGGGACGGGGAGATCGTTTCAGCCCAGTGACAGAACGACCAGCGCCGTGGTCGCCGCCGTCTCCGCCAGACCGCCGAAGACGTCCCCCGTGACGCCGCCGAAGCGCCGGACGCAGTGGCGCAGCAGGGCCTCGGCGGCGGCCAGGGAGAGGACGACCGCGAGCACGCCCCGGATCACGTCGTACGGCCCGAAGAGGGCACCGGCCGCCGCGGCGGCCCCGGTGACGGCCACGGCGGCGACCGCGGCCCCCCGCGGCGGCACCACACCCGCGACCGCCGCCCCCAGCCCCTCCGGCCGTGCCGCCGGTACCCCGGCCCGGGCCGCCAGGGTCAGCGCGAGCCGGGCGAGGGTCGCCGAGACGACGGCGGCGCACGCGCCCCGGCCCCAGGAGGCGTCGTACGCCTGGGCGAGCGCGGCGACCTGCGCGAGCAGGGTGAGGACGAGGGTGATGACCCCGAAGGGCCCGATGTCCGACTGCTTCATGATCCGCAGCGCGTCCTCGGCGGGCTTGCCGCTGCCCAACCCGTCGGCGGTGTCCGCGAGCCCGTCGAGATGCAGACCCCGGGTGAGGGCGGCCGGCACGGCGACGCTCGCCACGGCGGCGAGCGGGGCGCCCGCACCGAGGAACAGCAGCACCAGCCCGAGCCCGGCGGCGGCGGCGCCGACGGCGAGACCGGCCAGCGGGGCGCACAGCATGCCGCCGCGTGCGGCCTCCCGGTCCCACCGGGTCACCCGGACGGGGATCACCGTGAGGGTGCCGAAGGCGAAGCGGAGGCCGTCGAGGGGCGAAGTGGTGGGCACCGGCGCAGGCTACCGGCCGGTCAGGAGAGCGGGCACGGCAGCCGAGGATAAAGTTCGCATATGGGATGGTTCGAGCGGAACATCATGGAACCCGGCAAGCTGCCGTTGCTTCTCGCTCTCGTCTCCTTCGTCCTGACCTTCGTGATCACCCGGGGCATCACCCGTCTCATCCGGGCGGGCAAGGGTCCCTTCCGCAACATCAGCGCCGGCGACGGTGTCCACGTCCACCACGTGGTGCCCGGCGTCATCCTGACGATCATCGGCGGCTTCGGCGCGGTCGCCGGCGGCCAGTACGGCTTCGGCTCGGCGCTGGCCGCGGTGATTTTCGGCATCGGCGCGGGCCTCGTCCTCGACGAGTTCGCCCTGGTGCTGCACCTCGCCGACGTCTACTGGACCCCGGACGGGCGCAAGAGCGTCGAGATGGTTGTCCTCACCGCGTCCCTCGTCGGCCTGCTCCTGCTCGGCTTCTCGCCGCTGGGCGTCAACGACCTCTCCGAGGACCAGCAGCAGAATCGCGCCGTCGTCCTCGGGAACGTCCTCGTGAACTTCGGGTTCGCCCTCATCGCCCTGTTCAAGGGCAAGGTCCGCATCGCCGTGCTGGGCGTGATCATCCCCCTCGTCGCCCTGATCGGCGCCGTACGGCTGGCCCGCCCCACCTCCCCATGGGCCAAGCGGTTCTACCGCAACCGCCCCCGTGCCCGAGCGAGATCCGGCCTGCGGGCCTACCACCACGACCGCCGCTGGGCGGGCCCACGGCGCAGGTTTCAGGACTGGATCGGCGGCGCGCCCGACCCCGAACCCGCCCGGTCCCTCGAACGCCGCTGACGCAGCTCGCCCGCCGCGCACAGCACCAGCACCGCCACGATCGCCGCGAGGTGCTCCTTGCCCGCGAGGTTCTCCTTGAGCGCGACCTCGACCACCATCGCCACGATCACCACCGAGGCCGTCACGTACGCCCGGTAGCGCCAGCCGAGGAACACGGCCAGGCCCACCACCGCCGCCGACGGCCCGGTGTCCACGACCCAGGCGTCCGAGGCGGGCAGGCCGAGCGGGGAGTCCGGGCCGAGCCGGATGCCCAGGCGCGCGTACAGCGTCCCCGCGAGCGTCGCGACGTAGGCGATGGCCAACGTCCGCCACCAGCCCAGGCACAGCTCGGCGATGCCGAACACCAGCAGGATCTGCACCAGCGCGCCCCACACCGGCAGATCCAGCGCGGGCACGAACAGCGACAGCGGCGTCCGCAGCAGAGCCGCCCACAACGGGTCCTCGGCCCGCACGGCGCCGATGTTCTGCACGAACCGGTAACCCCACGACTGGTTGTGCACGAAGTGCAGCACGGCCGTGAGACACACGGCCGTGACCGCCATCGGCGCGGCCCGCCACCGCCGCGCGGCCAGCGGCCCGCGCACCGCGGCGTACAGCGCACCCCATTCGGCGCGGGCCCAGCGGGCGAGCGTGGTCATCCGGCGGTCGTCCTCGTCGGTGCGTGGAAACGTCTGCGGGTGTCTGCGACTCAGTCAAACCGACACCACGTTCCAGGACCGACCGGAACGGGACGAAGTTGAGCCAGGCGTGAGTGACCTGGATCTCGGCGCCTCTACTGTTCGGCGGGCTCCTCGGACCCCTGCGGCCCGGCCGCCTCCTCGGTCACCTCGGGCCCCTCGGACTCCTTGGGCTTCTCGGGCAGCTCGGCGGCCAGCGCGGCAGCGGCCTGCACGAGCGGCAGCGCCAGCAGACCGCCCGCGCCCTCCCCGACGGTCACCCCGTGGGTCAGCAGCGGCTCCAGGGCCATCCGGTCCAGCGCCTTGGCCTGCCCGGGCTCGCCGCTGTCGTGCGCGGCCAGCCACCAGTCCGGCGCCCGGAACGCGATCCGCTGCCCGACCAGTGCGCACGCGGCCGTCACGACCCCGTCGAGCACCACCGGCAGCTTGCGCACCGCGCTCTGCAGCAGAAAACCCGTCATCGCGGCGAGATCGGCCCCGCCCACCGTGGCCAGCAGCTGCAACTGGTCTCCGAGCACCGGCCGGGCCCGGCGCAGCGCGTCCCGGATCGCCGCGCACTTGCGCATCCACGCCAGGTCGTCGATCGCCAGCCCGCCGCGCCCGGTGACGACCGACGCGTCCACCCCGCACAGCGCCGCGACCAGCACACCCGCGACCGTGGTCCCGCCGACGCTCACATCGCCGAGCACCACCAGATCCGTACCGGAGTCGGCCTCCTCGTCGGCCACCGCCACCCCGGCCCGGAACGCCGCCTCCGCCTCCTGAAGGGTCAGCGCGTCCTCGATGTCGATCCGCCCGCTGCCGCGCCGCACCCGGTGCCGTACGACGTCCTCCGGCAGGCCCTCGGGATCGCAGTCCAGAGCCATGTCGACGATCCGCACCGGCACGCCGAGGCGCCGCGCCAGCACCGACACGGGCCGGCCGCCCTCCAGCACCTCGCGCACCAACTCCCCGGCGCCGCCCGCCGGCCGGGCCGAGACGCCCAGCTCGGCGATGCCGTGGTCACCGGCGAAGAGCACCACTCGCGGCCGTTCGACCGGCCGGACCGGCACGGCGGACTGCGCCGCCGCCAGCCATTCACCCAGTTCGTCGAGGCGGCCCAGCGATCCGGGCGGCACGATCTGTCGCTCCCGGCGTGCCTCGGCGTCACGGCGGATCCCGCCGTCCGGACGCTCGATCAGATCGGTGAAGTCGTCGAGATTAAGCGAGCTCATTCGCCGAACAGTACCGGCCCCGGTTCGAACAGCACGGCGCCACATCACCACTCCGTCAGGGCCACATCGTTGCACCCAAGATCGGCATCCCATACGTTCCGTTTTGCAGAGGATTGTCGTACGTGGTAGGTGCGACATCCCCGCCGTACGTCCTCGCCCTACGCCGCCGCCGTACGCCGTCGCGCCCGGGAGCCGCCCATGCCCGCACACCCCGCCTCCTCAGCACCCCCCGTCCCCCAAGCGACCACACGGGTCCACGAACCGCGCCGGGAGGACTGCCCCTGGTGCGGCTCCGACCGGCTGCGGAACCGGCTGCGCACCGGTGACCTGCGGCAGTACAAGCCGGGCAGCTTCACCGTCGACGCGTGCCGGGAGTGCGGCCACACCTTCCAGAACCCCCGCCTCACCGTGGAGGGCCTCGCCCTCTACCACCGGACCGTGCGCGGGGCACCCAGGGACCCGGCGAGCGACGGCCTCCTCGCCCTGCGCGGCAGTCCGCGCCGGCACCGTTCGGCCGCCCGCGCGATGCTGCGCTGCGGCGAGCCGGAGAGCTGGCTCGACGTCGGCACGGGCCACGCCCACTTCCCGGCCACGGCCCGGCAGTTCTTCCCCTACACCGCCTTCGACGGCCTGGACCCCACCCCGCGTGTGGTCCGCGCCCGCACGGCCGACCGCGTCGAGGAGGCCCACGTCGGCCGCCTGACGGACCCCCGGGTCGCCGCCCCGCTGCGCGCCCGCTACGACGTGGTCAGCATGCTCCACCACCTGGAGGGCACGCCCGACCCCCGGGCGGAACTCCGGGCCGCCCTCTCGGTCCTGCGCCCGGGCGGCCACCTGCTCATCGAGACCCTGAGCCCCCGCAGCGTCTTCGCCGCCCTGCTGGGCCGCTGGTGGCTCCCCTACGACCAGCCGCGCCACCTCCACCTGTTGCCCCCGCAGAACGTCCGCGCGGAACTGGAGTCGGCCGGCTGCACGATCCTGACGCTCGATCACCGCCCGGTCCACGTCCCCCACGACCTCGCGGGCGCCACGTCCCTGGCCCTCTCCCACGCCCTGCCGGCCCCGGACACCCCCTGGCGGGCGATCCCC
>NZ_JAIGQA010000023.1:0-61950 GCF_019733245.1 Streptomyces sp. WAC04114 | reverse complement strand
CACCCAGGCACTTCTCCGCCTGGCCCGACAGCGCATCAACGTGCTGTTCGCAATGCTCCGCGACGGCACCATCTACGAACCCCGAACCCCACGCCTCGCTTGACGAAAGACATAGAGGCACCCCCCCGCCCCAGCGCCATTGGTCCGGTCCCGGCGAAAACCCATGTGCGTCACCGATGAGTTTGCGCGACGGTAAAGGTCTCTCCATGCGTAGCCCAAGCACGCGGAAGGACCCGAAGCATGAGCACGCAGATGTCCGGCCTGGCCATCGAGACCGCGGGCCTGGTGAAAACGTTCGGCGAGACGAGGGCCGTCGACGGCGTCGACCTGTCCGTGCCCGCGGGCACGGTCTACGGCGTCCTCGGCCCGAACGGCGCCGGCAAGACCACCACCGTGAAGATGCTCGCCACACTCCTGCGGCCGGACGGCGGCGAAGCGCATGTCTTCGGCCACGACATCGTCCGCGAGGCGGACGAGGTGCGCGGCCGGGTGAGCCTCACCGGCCAGTACGCCTCGGTCGACGAGGACCTCACCGGCACCGAGAACCTGGTCCTGCTGGGCCGGCTGCTCGGTCACCACAAGAAGGCCGCCCGTGAGCGCGCCGCCCAGCTCCTGGAGGCCTTCGGGCTCATGGACGCGGCCGCCAAGCAGGTCAAGCACTACTCGGGCGGCATGCGGCGCCGTATCGACATCGCCGCGTCCATCCTCAACACCCCCGACCTGCTGTTCCTCGACGAGCCGACCACCGGCCTGGACCCGCGCAGCCGCAACCAGGTCTGGGAGATCGTGCGGGCCGTGGTCGCCCAGGGCACCACCGTGCTGCTGACCACGCAGTATCTGGACGAGGCCGACCAACTGGCGTCCCGGATCGCCGTCATCGACCGCGGCAAAGTGATCGCCGAGGGCACCAAGGGCGAACTGAAGTCGTCCGTCGGGGCCGGGTCCGTACATCTGCGGCTGCGCGATCCCGACCAGCGCGACCTCGCGGCCGAGCTGTTGCGCCGCGCCCTGGACGCGCAGGTGCAGCCGGAGCCCGACCCGGTCGCCCTCACCGCCCGCCTCGGCACGGCGGCGAGCGCCGACTCCGCGGCCGAGCAGGCCTCCCGCGCCCTGGGCGAGCTGGCCCGCGCCGGGATCACCGTCGACAACTTCTCGCTGGGCCAGCCCAGCCTGGACGAGGTGTTCCTCGCCCTCACCGGACACGACACGCACGACTCCTCCGACCGCTCCGACGACCCGAAGGACGAGGTGGCGGCATGAGCACCGCGACGACCACCGAGAGCAAAGAGCTCGCCCCGGTCAGCGCCGAGTCGCTCGCCGCCCTGCTCGTCACCAAGCAGCGGCCGCCGCGGCCCAGCGCGTGGTCGGCCTCGATGACCTTCGGCTGGCGGGCCATCCTCAAGATCAAGCACGTGCCGGAGCAGCTCTTCGACGTCACGGCGTTCCCGATCATGATGGTGCTGATGTACACGTACCTGTTCGGCGGGGCGCTGGCCGGCTCGCCGAAGGAGTACATCCAGTTCCTGCTGCCGGGCATCCTCGTGATGTCGGTCGTGATGATCACGATGTACACGGGTGTCTCCGTGAACACCGACATCGAGAAGGGCGTCTTCGACCGGTTCCGCACGCTGCCGATCTGGCGACCGTCGACGATGGTCGGCTATCTGCTCGGTGACGCCCTGCGGTACACCATCGCCTCGGTCGTGATGCTCACCGTCGGCATCATCCTCGGCTACCGGCCGGACGGCGGGGTCGCCGGTGTGCTCGCCGGGATCGCCCTGCTGGTGGCCTTCTCGTTCGCCTTCTCCTGGATCTGGACGATGTTCGGCCTGATGCTGCGCACCGAGAAGTCGGTGATGGGCGTCAGCATGATGGTGATCTTCCCGCTCACGTTCCTGTCCAACGTGTTCGTGGACCCGAAGACCATGCCGGGCTGGCTGCAGGCGTTCGTGAACAACAGCCCCATCACCCATCTGGCGTCGGCGGTGCGCGGCCTGATGGGCGGGGACTGGCCGGCCGACGAGGTCGCCTGGTCGCTGGGCTGGGCGGGACTGTTCGTGCTGGTCTTCGGGCCCGTCACGATGCGGCTGTACAACCGGAAGTAGCCCTGAACCCTGACGTTTTCGGCCGGCCGTCGCGCACCGTACGGGTGCGGAGCGGCCGGCCGTTCGCTGTGAGTGGGTGCGGCCGTTCGCCGTGACGGGTGCGGAGCGGCCGACCGTTCGCCGTGACGGGTGTGCGGGGCAGCCGGCCGTTCGCTGCGCTCGTCAGTTGTTGCGGGGCATCGGGGGCATCGGGCGGATGTCCGGCGCGACCTGGGTGGCCGGGGTCTTCCGCACGATCGTGATGAGCCGGTCGGTCAGCTCCAGCCTCCCGACGGCAGGGTCGTCGTAGCCGAGGACCCGGTGCCCGCGTATGACGCTGACCACGAGGTCGTCGACCTCCCGCGGCGTCTTGCCCACCTCGGCCTTGACGGCCGGCCGTTCGACGATGTCGAGACCGCTGCCCTGCTGGATGAGGTCCTCCATGACCATGCCGGCGGCGGGGCTGAGCACGGACAGGCCGAGCAGCCGGCCGGCGGCGCTGGCGCTGGTGACCACCGCGTCGGCGCCCGACTGCCTGAGCAGCGGCGCGTTCTCCTCCTCCCGCACCGTGGCCACGATCTTCGCCCCGCGGTTGAGCTGGCGGGCCGTCAGCGCCACCAGGACCGCGGTGTCGTCGCGCTGGGTCGCGATGATGATCTGGCGCGCCTTGTGCACCTCGGCCTGCTTCAGCACCTCGCTGCGGGTCGCGTCCCCGCAGATGCCCGCGTAGCCCTCGGCGGTCGCGGCGTCGATCACCTTGGAACTGGGGTCGACCACGACGACCTGTTCCTTCTTCAGACCCGTCGCGCAGACGGTCCGGATCGCCGACCTGCCCTTCGTGCCAAAGCCGATGACGAGGGTGTGATCGCGCAACGTGGACCTCCAGCGGGTCAGCCGCCACTCCTCCCGGGTGCGTTCGGTGAGGGCCTCGAGGGTGGTACCGACCAGGATGATCAGGAACAGCACGCGCAGCGGCGTGATGACGAGGATGTTGGTGAGCCGGGCGCTTTCGCTCGCCGGGGTGATGTCACCGTAGCCGGTGGTCGAGAGCGTGACGGTCGCGTAGTAGAACGCGTCGAGGAGGCTGATGCCGCCGCCCGCGTTGTCGTTGTAGCCGTCGCGGTCGGCGTAGACGATCAGCGCGGTCAGGACGAGGACGAACAGCGCCATGGAAAGCCGCTTGGCGACCTGGCGGATCGGATGCTCCACCACTTTCCTCGGGAGTTTCACCCGATAGGTCACCAGATGCTCGTCGGCCTGGCGGGCGATCGCGTCCTGGCCCGGAAGTTTCACGTGAAACACACCCCGATTCCTGCGGACGCCCAGGGCAGGTCGAGCAGTTCCGCCTCCTGCCCGGGACGTGCGCCGCCCGGCTCCACGACGGCCAGCGCGTCGGCCGCCGCGATGCCGCGCAGCATGGCGGGGCCGTTGTAGTGCAGCGGCACGGCCTCGTCGCCGCGCAGGACGACGGGGACGAGCCGGGTGTCGTGCGGGTGCCCGTGCACGGCGTCCCGGAGCGGCATCGTGTACGGCTCCGGGGCGGGCCGCGCCGCGAGGATCCGCAGCAGCGGCTCGGCGAGCGTCAGCAGCCCGGAGACGGCGGCGAGCGGGTTGCCCGGCAGGCCGACGAGGTGCTGGGTCGGCGAGGTGCGGGCCAGCAGCATGGGGTGGCCCGGGCGCACCTTGACGCCGTCCACGAGGAGTTCGGCGCCGATCCGGCGCAGGGTGGGGTGGACATGGTCGAGGGGGCCCGCCGCGGTGCCGCCGGTGGTGAGGATGACGTCGGCGTCGGAGCCGGTGACGGCCCGGTGCAGGGCATCGGCGTCGTCGCGGATGCGCCGGACGGCGGTGACGTCGGCGCCGAGCGCCCGCAGCCAGGGCGGCAGCATGGGGCCGAGCGCGTCCCGGATCAGGCCGTCGTGCGGCAGCCCGTCGGTGAGCAACTCGTCCCCGAGGACCAGGACTTCGGCGCGGGCGCGGGGGACCGCGGTGACGGCGTCGTAGCCGGCGGCCGCCGCGAGTCCGAGGACGGCCGGGGTGACGAGGGTGCCGACGGCGAGGAGCTGGTCGCCGGTGCGGCACTCCTGGCCGCGCGGGCGGATGTCCTGGCCGGGGACGACGTCCCGGGTCGCGTACAGGCGGCCCTTGTCGTCGGTGCGGCCGTGCTCGCTGCGCAGGACCGCGCTGGTGTCCGGAGGGATGCGGGCGCCGGTGGCGATCCGGACGGCCTCGCCGTCGGTGAGGGACGGGGGCGCGGCGTGCCCGGCGAGGACGCCCTCGTCCCGCACGTGCCAGGGGGCGGGGCCGCAGACCGCCCAGCCGTCCATCGCGGAGGTGTCGAAGGAGGGGAGGTCGGTGAGGGCGTCGAGCGGGGCGGCGAGGGTCAGGCCGAGGGCGGTGTCGAGGGGCGCCGAGACGGGCTCGCGGCGGGCCGCCCGGACGGCCTCGCGGCCGGCGCGTTCGGCCAGGGCCCGGGCCTCGGGCCAGGGGGTGGCGCGGTGACGGGTGTCGGGCCGGGCGGAGGGGTCCGGCCGGTGCGAGGCGCGGGCGCTGCCGGTCTCACCTCCCGCACTCCGTGCGGCGGGGTCGGGCAGGTGATCGCCGTTGCTGTTCCTCACGAGGGCGAGCACCTCCTCGACGTCGAGGTCCTCGGCGTCCTCACCGGCACGGGCGCCGTGCGGGGTCATCCGGCGTCCGGGCGGGTGTCGGGGGTGGCGTCGGGGGCGACATCACCCCGAGACGGCTGCGGTGCGTCGCCGGACGGCTGCGGTCCAGTCCCTGCCGGCTCCGCTCCAGTGCCTGCCGGCTGCAGGCCGTCGCCCGACGGCTCGGCCTCGGAGGTGCTCTCCTGAGCCCAGCGAGCGGCGAGGGCCACGGCCTTGCGGGCGGCCTCCTCAACCGCCTCGGGGCCGCCGCCGGCCTGCGCGGCCGCGTAGCCGACGAGGAAGGTGGTCAGCGGCGCCGCGGGCCGGGCCACTCCGTGGGCGGCGTCGCGGGCGAGGTCGAGCAGGCCGCGGGTGTCGACATCGAGGTCGATCCCCAGTTCGTCCTTGACGGCGGAAATCCATTCATCCAACACGTGCCCATGCTCCCTGATACGTGCCCTGGCGGTGGCGATGTCGTCCCAGGTGTCGCAGTCGAAGGACGCGACGGGGTCGGAGATGCGGGTGAGGTCCAGCTCGGCGGTGAGACGCCGCAGGGGGAGACCGGCGAGAGCGCCGTGCGCTCCGGCGAGGAGCGCGAGCTCCTCACGCAGCCGCGGCGCGCGGTAGGCGGCCACGAGCGGCTGGTCACGGCCACCGGGGTCGGTCAGCAGCACGCCGTCACGGCCACTCGCCCGCAGCGCGCCCAGCAGGCGGCCCACGGTCGGCTCCTGAAGGAACGGCAGGTCGGCGGAGAGCACCACGACGTGCTCGGCCGTGGTGTGGCGGAGCCCGGCGTCGAGCGCGGCGAGCGGTCCGCCGCCGGGCGGGTCCTCGCGGGCCCAGGTCACGGGCCGTGCGGTCGGCCGGGGCGCGGCGACGACGACGGTGCTGCGGGCACCGCCGCAGGCGGCGAGGACACGGTCGAGCAGGGCCCGGCCGCCCACGCGCACCCCGGGCTTGTCCGTGCCGCCGAGGCGCCGGGAGGCACCACCGGCGAGCACGACGGCGTCGTATCCGGCGGGGTCCGCGCCCTGTGCGGGGCCGGCGCCGGTGCGGGATACGCCGGTGGGCTCGTAGGCGGTCACCCCCCGAGTATGCGTGCCCCCGCGATCACAGGGAACGTGGGGGAACCGATGCGATCACGGGGTCCGGTGCGCGGGACGAAAGGCAATCACGGCGTCCGCGGGGTGCCGGGGCGGCGGCTGCCCGATCCGCGCGGCGGCGGAGAGACAGCCGCCGGGCCCGCGGGCGGCGGAGACCACCAAGCCCGCACGACGGCAGGGAAGCGACCGCCAAGCCCGCACGACGACCGAGAAGTGACCACCAAGCCCGCACGACGGCAGGGAAGCGACCGCCAAGCCCGCACGACGACCGAGAAGTGACCACCAAGCCCGCACGACGGCAGAGCGGCTGCCACCGGGCCGGTGCGGGATCAGAGCGTCCGCAGCAGCACCGCCGGTTGTTCCACGCAGTCCGCCACGTACCGCAGGAAGCCGCCCGCCACGCCCCCGTCGCACACCCGGTGGTCGAAGGTGAGCGAGAGCTGCACGACCTGGCGCACCGCCAGCTCGCCCTCGTGCACCCACGGCTTGGGGACGATGCGGCCGACGCCGAGCATGGCGGCCTCGGGGTGGTTGATGATCGGTGTGGAGCCGTCGACGCCGAAGACGCCGTAGTTGTTCAACGTGAAGGTCCCGCCGGTGAGTTCGCCCGGTGTCAGCGTCCCCGTGCGGCCCGCCTCGGTCAGCCGGGCGAACTCGGCGGTCAGCGACTCGGCGTCCCGCGCGTGCGCGTCCCGTACGACCGGGACGACCAGGCCCCGGTCGGTCTGCGCCGCGAAGCCCAGGTGCACATGGTCGAACCGGACGATCTCCCTGGCCTGCGTGTCGACCGTGGAGTTGAGCTCGGGGAAGCGGGCGAGGGCCGCGGTGCAGATCCGGGCCAGCAGGGCCAGGAGGGAGATCTTCGGACCGCCGGCCGCGTTCATGGCCGTGCGCGCCCGCATCAGCTCCGTGGCGTCGGCGTCCACCCAGCAGGTGGCGTCCGGGATCTCGCGGCGGCTGCGCGCCAGCTTGTCGGCGACGGCGCCCCGGATGCCCTTGAGCGGGGTGCGGATCTCGCCGGGGACCGCCGGCGCCGAGGACCGGGACGCGAGGTCCAGGGCCGGTGCCTGCGGTACGCGCGGGTGCTGCTCGGCCGCCGGTGCCTCCGTGGCGCCCTGGTCCGCGGCGCGCAGGGCGTACTCGACGTCCGCCCGCAGGATCAGCCCGTCGGGGCCGGACCCGGTCAGCTCCCGCAGGTCCAGGCCGTTCTGCCGGGCCAGGCGGCGCACCAGGGGTGAGATCACGGGGACGGGGCCGTCGTCCGCCCCGAGGCCGGTGGCCTGCCCGTTCACCCGCGCCGAGGGCTCGCCCGCCTGCGTGGTCACCGCGGCAGCGGGGCCCGCGGCCGGCGCGTGCTCCGGAGGCGCGGCGGCACCGGTCGGGCCGGCAGTCTCGAAAGCGCCGGTCGGCCCGGCTGTCGCGGACGCGCCGGACACTGGCCGCTCCTGCCGCACCCGGCGGCGCCGCGCGGGCGCCTCGGAGGTGCCGTATCCGACCAGGACGTTGCCCGACCCCTCGGAGGCGGTGTCGTCGGCGCCGGAGGCCGGCCGCTCCCCCACCGCCACCGTGATCAGCGGTGCCCCGACGGGCAGTTCCGTGCCCTCCTCGCCGAAGCGGGCCGTGACCACACCACCGTAGGGGCACGGCACCTCGACCATCGCCTTGGCCGTCTCGACCTCGACGACCGGCTGGTCGATCGCGACCACGTCGCCGACCTCGACCAGCCAGCGCACGATCTCCGCCTCGGTGAGGCCCTCACCGAGGTCGGGCAGCTTGAACTCCAACACCTGTGCCATCAGCTCTCGGCCTCCCACTGCAGGCGCCCCACGGCGTCCAGGATCCGGTCCACACCGGGCAGGTGGTGGCGCTCCAGCATCGGCGGCGGGTACGGGACGTCGAACCCGGCCACACGCAGCACCGGCGCCTCCAGGTGGTGGAAGCAGCGCTCCGTGACCCGGGCCGCGATCTCCCCGCCCGGGCCCCCGAAGGAACCCGACTCGTGGACGACGACCGCGCGTCCCGTCCGGCGCACCGAGGCGCACACCGTCTCGTCGTCGAACGGCACCAGGGAGCGCAGGTCGACGACTTCGAGGTCCCAGCCCTCGGCCCGGGCCGCCTCGGCCGCCTCCATGCAGACGGGTACCGACGGTCCGTACGTGATGAGCGTGGCGCTCCGGCCGGGGCGCCGCACCACCGCGCGGCCTATCGGCTCAACGGGCGTCGGCTCCTCGGGGTTCCAGGAGTCCTTCGACCAGTACAGCCGCTTCGGCTCCAGGACGACCACCGGGTCGTCGGAGGCGATGGCGGCGCGCAGCAGCCCGTAGGCGTCGGCGACCGTGGCGGGCGTGACGACATGGAGCCCCGGAGTCGCCATGTAGTACGCCTCGGAGGAGTCGCTGTGGTGCTCGACGCCGCCGATGCCGCCGCCGTAGGGGACCCGGATGGTGATCGGCAGGGGCATCTTGCCGCGGGTGCGGTTGCGGGTGCGGGCCACGTGCGAGATGAGCTGCTCGAACGCCGGGTAGGCGAACGCGTCGAACTGCATCTCCACGACCGGGCGCAGGCCGTACATGGCCATGCCGACGGCGGCGCCGAGGATGCCGGCCTCGGCGAGGGGGGTGTCCGTGCAGCGGTCCTCGCCGAACTCCTTGGCGAGGCCGTCGGTGACGCGGAAGACGCCGCCGAGGGTGCCGACGTCCTCGCCCATGACGTGCACGGCGGGGTCGGCGGCCATGGCGTCGCGCAGCGCGCGCGTGAAGGCCTGCGCCATGGTGGCCGGCTTGACGGCGACGGTGCTCATCGGTGCGTGCCCCCCTCGGTGTCTGCCTCGGCCTCCAGCTCGGCCCGCAGCTGGTCCTGCTGTTCGCGCAGCTGCGGGGTGGGCTCGGCGTAGACGTGGGTGAACAGGTCCATCGGGTCCAGGACCGGGTCCTGGTTCATCTGCTCGCGCAGCGCCGCCGCCATGGTCTCGGCGTCCTGGCGGGCGGCCTCGATGCCCGCCTCGTCGAGCAGGCCGCGCCCGGTCAGCTCGCGCTCCAGCAGCCGGATCGGGTCGTGCTCGCGCCAGGTCTCGACCTCGGCGTCGCCGCGGTAGCGCGTCGCGTCGTCGGCGTTGGTGTGGGCGTCGACGCGGTAGGTGATCGCCTCGACCAGGGTGGGGCCGCCGCCCGCGCGGGCGTGGCGTACGGCGTCGGAGAGCACCTCGTGCACGGCGGCCGCGTCGTTGCCGTCGACCAGGCGGCCGGGCATGCCGTAACCGACGGCCTTGTGGGCCAGCGACGGGGCCGCGGTCTGCTTGGCCAGCGGGACGGAGATCGCGAAGCCGTTGTTCTGCACGAAGAAGACGACCGGGGCCTGCCAGACGGCGGCGAAGTTCAGCGCCTCGTGGAAGTCGCCCTCGCTGGTGCCGCCGTCGCCGACCATGGCCAGCGCGACCACGTCGTCGCCCTTGAGGCGGGCGGCGTGCGCGAGACCGACGGCGTGCGGCAGCTGGGTGGCGAGCGGGGTGCACAGGGGGGCGACCCGGTGCTCGTGCGGGTCGTAGCCGGTGTGCCAGTCGCCGCGCAGCAGGGTGAGCGCCTCGACGGGGTCCACGCCCCGGGCCACCACGGCGAGGGTGTCGCGGTAGCTCGGGAAGAGCCAGTCCCGCTCCTCCAGCACGAGCGCGGCGGCGACCTCGCACGCCTCCTGGCCGGTGGTGGAGGGGTAGACCGCGAGACGGCCCTGCTTGGTGAGGGCGGTGGCCTGCGCGTTGTAGCGGCGGCCCTTCACCAGCTGTGCGTACAGCGTCCTCAGCAGCTCGGGGTCGACCTTCGCGGCCGCCTCGGTGCCGAGGACGCGGTACGGCTCGGCGTCGGGCAGCAACGGCGCGGGATCCGTCCGGGGCTGCCAGGCGGGCGGCGGGGTCGGCTTGTACGCGCCCCGCTGCTCCATGACCGTCATGACGGCACCTCCTCGTGGGAGCGGCTCGAAGAGGCGCGTCGGCTGTGACCCGCCTCACCTACCGATTGTTCGGTCGACGGCACAATTTGGCTATGGGTGGCCTCAGGCTGTGGACAAACGGTTCTCCACAGCCTGAGATGGACGCAGTACGTCCATGGCAGAGAGGCGGGGGCGGGTGGCATCTGAACAAATGGCCGAGAGCCAGGACGACAGCGGTGTGCTTCCGGCGCCGCGGCCCCTGGACGCCATCGATCAGGACATCCTGCGCATGCTGCAGGCGGACGGCCGCGCCTCGATACGGTCCGTCGCCGACCGGGTGCACGTCTCGCGCGCCAACGCCTACGCCCGCATCAACCGGCTCGTCGAGGACGGCGTCATCCGCGGCTTCGGCGCCCGGGTCAACCACGAGAGGGCAGGTCAGGGCACCTCCGCGTACATCACGCTGAAGATCGTGCAGAACTCCTGGCGCACGGTGCGCGAGGAGCTCAGACAGCTGCCCGGCGCCTCGCACATCGCCCTGGTGGGCGGCGACTTCGACGTGCTGCTGCTGGTGCACGTGTCCGACAACCGGTCGCTGCGGGAGCTGGTGCTGACCCGGCTCCAGGCGATCCCGCAGGTGCTCAGCACGCGCACGCTGCTGGTGTTCGAGGAGGAGGACCTGGAGCCGCAGGGCTAGGGAGTGGGGGGCCGGCCCTGGTCAGGAGGCCTTGCGCAGCCCGCCAAAGGCGAGCTGGACCACCGCGTCGGCCACCTCGCGCTCGTTCATACCGCGGCCGTCCGGCCGGTACCACTCGACGATCGAGTTGATCATTCCGAAGACCAGCCGGGTCACCAGCCGCACCTCTATGTCGGCGCGCACGTCCCCGTCCGCCGAGGCCGCCTTGAGCAGGTCGGCGACCCGGTGGTCGAAGTCGCGGCGCCGCTCCAGGGCCCACCGCTCGGTGTCGGTGTTGCCGCGCACCCGCAGCAGCAGCGTCACGTAGGGCAGTTCGGCGATGAGCACCTCGACCATGCGCCGCACGACGTACTCCAGGCGGTCCGAGGCGCGCCCCACGCGCGCGTGCTCCTCGTCGAGGATCCCGAAGAGGCCGTCCAGGGCCCGGCTCACGGCCCGGCGCAGCAGCTCCTCCTTGCCGGCGACGTGGTGGTAGATCGACGACTTGGAGATGCCGGCCGCCTTGGAGAGGTGCTCCATGGAGGTGCCGTCGTAGCCACGCTCGTTGAACACCTGGACGGCGACGGACAGCAGCGTGTCCGGGGTGTAGGTGTCGCGCTTGGCGGTGGTCATGAGGTGCCCTCCCGCGAGTCGGAGGCGTGGGCGTGGCGGTACAGGGCCAGGGACGGCGCGTAGCGGCCCGAGGGGTCGCGCCGGTGCAGGTCGTCCAGGAGCACGTAGGCCCAGGTGCGGCCGAGGCGGCGGCTCCACTCGAAGGGGCCCAGGGGGTAGTTGACGCCGAGGCGCATCGCGGTGTCGATGTCCTCCTCGGTGGCCACGCCCTTGGCGACCGCGTCGTGCGCCAGGTCGATGATCCGCGCGACCGTGCGCGCGACGATCATGCCGGGGACGTCGCCGATGACACTGACCCGCTTGCCGAGCGCCTGGAAGAGGCCGATGGCCTCGGCGAGGACCTGCGGGGAGGTGTCCTGGGAGGCTGACAGGGCGATCCGGCCGGCCACGCGGTAGTCCAGGGCGAGGTCGAAGTAGACGAAGTCCCGGTACTCCCCGGCGGTCTGCCCGTCGGCGAGGACGAGCCGGCCGCCGCTCGGGAGGAGCAAACACGCGCCCTGGTCCTCGTCGTCGCCGTCGTCACGGACCGGGATGCCCGCCTCGCGGATCAGCTCGAGCAGGTCGGACGCCGGGCCCAGGTCACCCTCGGCGACGACGTACGCGGGTGGCTGCCGCTTCTCGGCGGTGTCCGGCTCGGGGCGCTCGGCGTCCTCCCCGTGGTCGTACCAGCCGTGGCCCGTCTTGCGGCCGAGCCGGCCGGACTCGACCAGGCGCCGCTGGGCGAGGGACGGCGTGAAGCGCACGTCCTGGAAGAAGGACTGCCAGACCGACTGCGTGACGGACTCGTTGACGTCCTGGCCGATCAGGTCGGTCAGCTCGAAGGCGCCCATCCGGAAGCCGCCCGACTCGCGCAGCACGGCGTCGATGGTGGCCGGGTCGGCGACCTGCGCCTCGTGGACCGCGAAGGCCTCGGCGTAGAAGGGCCGGGCGATGCGGTTGACGATGAAGCCGGGGGTGTCCGCGCAGGCGACGGGTGTCTTGCCCCAGGCGCGGGCGGTCTCGTACGCGCGCGTGGCCGACGAGACGTCCGTGGCGAAGCCGGAGACGACCTCGACCAGCGGCAGCAGCGGCGCGGGGTTGAAGAAGTGCAGGCCGACGAACCGGCCGGGGTTGCGCAGGGCGCCGCCGATGGCGGTGACGGACAGCGACGAGGTGTTGGTGGCGAGCAGGCAGTCGTCGGCGACGATGCCCTCCAGCGCGCGGAACAGGTCCTGTTTGACGTCCAGCCGCTCCAGGACGGCCTCGACGACGAGGGCGCAGTCGGCGAGCTCGGGGAGGTCCTCGGCGGGCAGCAGCCGGGCGCGGGCGGCGTCCCGCTCGGCGTCGCTGAGCCGCTCCTTCTCGACGAGCCGGTCCAGGCGGGCACCGATCGCGTCGGCCGCCTCCCGGGCCCGCCCGGGGAGCGTGTCGTACAGCCGTACGGGATGGCCCGCGACCAGCGCGACCTGGGCGATTCCCTGGCCCATGGTGCCGGTGCCGACGACGGCCACGGGGCTGCTGAGGTCGAGTGCTGTCATGTGCGCGATCCTCCCGCACGGGGTTTTCCACAGATGCGGCGGACCCCCTTGAACCGACCGATCGTTCGGTTACTCTAGCTCTGTCCGAGTGTTCCTGCCCAGGTTTCTGCCCAGGTCATGAACTCGACGAAGAGTTCTTGAGACGAGGAGATGGTCACCCATGACCGCCGCACTCTCGGCGCACGAGCTGATCGCCCGGCACCGGTCCACCCTCGACCAGGCGCTGGAAGCGATCCGCACGCGCGCCTACTGGTCCCCGCACCCCGAGCACCCCAAGGCCTACGGGGAGAACGGCAGCCTGGACATGGCGGCGGGCAAGGCCGCCTTCGACGCCCTGCTCGGCTCCCGCCTGGACCTCGGCCAGCCGGGCACGGACGACTGGGTGGGCGGCGAGACGTCCCCGTACGGCATCGACCTGGGCGTGACGTACCCGCACGCGGACCTCGACGTGCTGCTGCCCGCCATGAAGGCCGGCCAGCGCGCCTGGCGGGACGCGGGCGCCGAACAGCGCGCCGTGGTCTGCCTGGAGATCCTCAAGCGCATCAGCGACCGGACGCACGAGTTCGCGCACGCGGTCATGCACACCTCCGGCCAGGCGTTCATGATGGCGTTCCAGGCGGGCGGGCCGCACGCGCAGGACCGCGGCCTGGAGGCGGTGGCCTACGCCTACGTCGAGCAGGTGCGCACGCCCGACAACGCCGAGTGGACCAAGCCCCAGGGCAAGCGCGACCCGCTGGCCATGAACAAGCAGTTCACGCCGGTCCCGCGGGGCATCGCCCTGATGATCGGCTGCAACACCTTCCCGACGTGGAACGGCTACCCGGGCCTGTTCGCCTCCCTCGCCACCGGCAACGCGGTCCTGGTCAAGCCCCACCCGCGCGCGGTGCTGCCGCTCGCCCTCACCGTGCAGGTCGCGCGCGAGGTGCTCGCGGAGACCGGCTTCGACCCGAACCTGGTCGCGCTCGCCGCCGAACGCCCCGGCGAGGGCATCGCCAAGACCCTCGCGCTGCGCCCCGAGATCCGGATCATCGACTACACGGGCTCGACCGAGTTCGGCGACTGGCTGGAGGCCAACGCCCGCCAGGCGCAGGTCTACACGGAGAAGGCCGGCGTCAACACGGTCGTCGTCCACTCCACGTCCGACTACAAGGGCATGCTCGCCAACCTGGCGTTCTCGCTGTCCCTGTACAGCGGCCAGATGTGCACCACCCCGCAGAACCTGCTCGTCCCCCGCGAGGGCATCTCCACGGACCAGGGCCCCAAGTCCTACGACGAGGTCGTCGCGGACCTCGCCCAGTCCGTCGACGGGCTGCTCGGCGACGACGCCCGGGCCAACGCGCTGCTCGGCGCGATCGTCAACCCGGACGTGAAGGCCCGGCTGGAGGCCGCGGCGGGTCTCGGCGAAGTCGCCCTGGCCTCCCGCGAGATCACCAACCCGGACTTCCCGGGGGCGGTCGTCCGTACGCCGGTGATCGTGAAGCTGGACGGCGCCAAGCCGGACGACGAGGCCGCCTACATGAGCGAGTGCTTCGGCCCGGTGTCCTTCGCCGTCGCGGTCGACTCGGCCGAGGACGCGGCGGAGCTGCTGCGGCGGACCGTCCGCGAGAAGGGCGCGATGACCGTCGGGGCGTACACGACCGACCCGGAGGTCGAGCAGGCCGTGCAGGAGGTCTGCCTGGAGGAGGCGGCGCAGCTGTCGCTGAACCTCACGGGCGGGGTGTACGTGAACCAGACGGCCGCGTTCTCCGACTTCCACGGGTCCGGTGGCAATCCGGCGGCCAGTGCGGCGCTGTGCGACGGGGCGTTCGTGGCCAACCGGTTCCGGGTGGTCGAGGTGCGGCGGGACGCGTAGCCGGGACTCGGGGGCGCCCACGAGTTCGGGGGTTCTCGTCGGCGCGCGGGTGCCGGCCGGTTGCCGGTTGTGGTTGTCCGGCTGTTCCCCGCGCCGCTATCGGGGCGCTCCAGAACCCGCGCTCCAGTGGTACAGGGTCATCGCCACGCTCGTCGCCAGGTTGTAGCTGCTGACCTGGGGGCGCATCGGCAGAGACAGCAAGTGGTCGGCCCGGGCGCGCAGTCCGGCCGACAGGCCGGTGCGCTCGGAGCCGAAAGCGAGGACGGCGTCGTCCGGGAGCTTGACGCCCCGGATGTCGTCGCCCTCCGGGTCCAGGGCGAACAGCGGGCCCGGCGGCAGCTCCTCGACGGCCAGCCGCTCCACCGTCGTCGCGTAGTGCAGCCCCGCCCCGCCCCGCACGACCGTCGGGTGCCAGGGGTCCATCGTCCCGGTCGTCACCACGCCGGTCGCCCCGAAACCGGCGGCCAGGCGGATCACCGCCCCCGCGTTGCCCAGATTGCGCGGGTGGTCGAGGACCACGACCGGGGCCGTTCGGGGCACGCGCGCCAGCTTCTCCAGGTGGGAGGCGCGGGCCGGCCGTACGGCCAGGGCGGCCACGGCGGTGGGGTGCGGGCGCGGCACGAACGACGCGTACGTCGCCTGCGGCACCTCCGTCAGCAGCCCGGCCAGCGCGTCCCGTACGTCCGGGGCCAGCTCGTCGGCGAGGGCGAGGGCGGCCGCCCGGTCGGCCGTGACCGCCACCGGCACCTCGGCGCCGAAACGCAGCGCGTGCTTGAGCGCGTGGAACCCGTCGAGCAGGACGGTGTCGCCGGCGAGCCGGTGCCAGACGGTCAGGGGGTCGGTCATGTCCCGAAGCCTACGTGCGTGGTCTCGGAGCTCCCCTCGGTGCGCTGCCCGGGCAGGGGCGTACGCCCGCCCCCGCGCCGGAGCCGGTCGCGCGCGCGTGCCGCCAGGTCGCCCAGGCGGCGCAGGAAGCCCGTCGGCAGGAACACCGCGTCCGCCGCGATCATCGCCAGCGAGAAGAACGGCAGCCCCAGGACCACGGCGATCACCGCGTGCTCGGTCATCATCACCGCCAGCAGGACGTTCTTCACCCGCCGGTTGAACAGGGTGAACGGGAAGGCGACCTGTACCAGGACCGTCCCGTAGGTCACCAGCATCACCATCGTGCCGCTGGCCGACAGCAGGTCGGCGAGCGCCGGCCAGGGCGAGAAGTACTCCAGGTGGAGCGGATAGTAGACCGCGGTGCCGTCCTGCCAGCGCGATCCCTGGATCTTGTACCAGCCGGCCGTCGCGTAGATCAGACACGCCTCGGCCATGATCACGAGCAGGGCGCCGTTGTGCACGACGTTGGCGATCACGTCCAGCATGATCCGCGGCTCACCGGTCCCGGCCCGGCGCCCGACCAGCCACCACAGGGCCTGCACGACCCACACCGTCCACAGCAGGGCCGGTATCAGCCAGTCGCCCTGCATCCGGCCGACCAGGGTGACCGCGACCAGCACGAACCCGAGCACGCCCCACAGGGCCGGGCCGGTCCGGTCGGTGACCCGCTCGCCCCGCGCGCGGGCCGCCCTCTGCCGCACAGCCCGCCGGGCGTCCAGCGACCACCCCTGGGCGCACCGCGTGAACACCAGGTAGATCGACATCAGGTGCAGCACGTTGTCGCCGCCGTCGCCCATGAAGACGCTGCGGTTCTGCAGCGACAGCACGCCGACCATGAACAGCACCGACATGGTGCGGGTGCGCCAGCCCAGCATCAGCAGGGCAGCGGAGAGCACCGCCAGCGCGTAGACGATCTCGAACCAGATCCGGCCGTCCGACCACATCAGGACGGTGAAGGAGCCGTTGGACCCGACCAGCTGCTGGGCGAGATCCCAGCTCCAGGGGCCGTCGGGACCGTAGAGCTCGTGGCGGTGGGGGAGCTCGCGGAGCAGGAACAGCAGCCAGGTGGCGCTGAACCCGATGCGGATGACGGCCGTCTGGCAGGGGCCGAGGGCGGCCTCGGTGACGCGGGCGATGGCGCCCGAGACGGCCAGCGAGAAGCGGTTCACCGCACGCCTCCCCGGGCCTCGTCCCGCGGGACCCTCCACCACGGCAGCTCCCGGTAGGACGGTGTCGTGGAGACCTTCTCCCGGCTCCACTCGGGCGGCGGCACGTTGCTGGTCCGGGAGCGCACCTGCACCCGCTCGATCACCCCGGAACTCCCGGTCGCGGCCCGCACCGCGTCGTCACGGTCGAGGCGCAGCACCATGATCCGGCGCAGATACGACTCCGACAGCGAGCCGCGCAGGCCCACCGGGCGGTTCTCGCTGTCGTGCGTGGCGACGAAGAAGTCCCAGGCGCGGCGCAGCTCGTTCTGCTGGGTGTGGCTGGGCAGCAGGTTGCCGTCGATGGCACGGCCGTCCTCGGCGGACAGGTCGTACCAGCCGGTGGTCACTGTCATGCCGTCCGGCCCGCGGACCCCGGCGCGGACCTGGATCGAGATGTTCTGCTGGAGCGGGTTCGGAGCGAACAGCTTCCAGTTCTGCTCGAACTCCGGGTAGATCCAGTCGTCCACGGCCTCGCCGTGCTCCCGGGTGACCGTGTTCGCCGGCGCGACGTGCAGGAACGTCATCCCGATGTGCACACACACGCCGATGGCGACGACCGCGAGCGCCAGGGCGACCCCGACCTGATAGCGGGGGGAGAGCGCGGCGATGCCGGTACGGGGTTCGCCGGGCGGGTACGGCCCGGGCGGTGCGAGTGACGCGACCGGCTCGGGCTCACGTCTGGGGGGCACGACGGGCTCGGGCTCACGTCTGGGGGGCACGACCGGCTCGGACTCAAGCCCTGGGGGCACGACGGGCTCGGACTCAGGCCCCGGGGGAACCTCCGGCTCGGCCGGGCCCGCCGGGGCGCTTCGCTGCGCGGGCGGGGCCGGGCGGCTCGGCGCGTGCGGGCCGTGCCGGGCGTTCGAGCCCTCGTCGTACGCGTCCATTCCGCCCCGTTCCACGATCCCGGTCCGTCGTTCCGTCCGCCCGGCCGCGAGGGCGTCGTACCGCCCGCGCGGCCTGCGCGGCGTCGGCACGGGCACGGTACTCAGGACACCCACCCGGGCACAGCCCCTGTCCGTACCTCCCGCCGTGGCCGTCGCCACACCACGAAGGCCGACCGTACGGCGAGTGCGACCGTCCGGGAGCCGCGGTCCCCCTGGTCCACAGGGGACCCCCGCAGGTTATCCACAGGGCGCCCCGGCCGGTCATCCACCGGAGTGACACCCTACGGCGCCCGCCCGTACACCCATTCCCTTCTTCTAGAACCTGTTCTATCTTGACGCCCCGTCAGCTCAACGGGATCCGCCGGAAGGACAGGCACCGTGGACTTCACCTTCAGCGAGGAGCAGCAGGCGGCGGCCGAGGCGGCGAAGGGCGTGTTCGCCGGCGTCGCGCCCGACGCCGTGCCCAGCCCTGCCATGACTTCGGGCGCCGTCGCCGAGACCTGCGACCGCGCCCTGTGGGCCAGGCTCGCCGACGCGGACCTGCTGAGCCTGCTGCTCGACGCCCGCTACGGCGGGGCCGGTCTGGACGCCGTCGCGCTCTGCCTGGTGCTGCGGGAATCGGCGAAGGTCCTGGCCAGGGTGCCCCTGCTGGAGAGCTGCGCGGCAGCGGCGGCCGTCCAGGCCCACGGCGGGGAAGAGGCGAAGGCGGACCTGCTCGCCCGGGCCGGCCGGGGCGAGATCGTCCTGACCGTCGCCGCGCACGGCCGCACCGGCCACGACCCGGCCGAGCAGTCCGTGACCGCCCGGCAGGACGGCGACACCTGGGTGCTGGACGGGGTGCAGACGGCCGTGCCCTGGGCCTACGACGCCGACATCACCGTCGTCCCCGCGCACACCGCGACCGGCCGGACCGTGCTCGCCCTGGTGCCGCGCGGGCACGAGGGCGCCGTCCTCGCGGAGCAGTTCTCCACCAGCGGCGAGCGCCTCGGAGAGCTGCGGCTGGAGTCGGTCCGGCTGCCCGCCCGGGACGTCATCGACACCGACGGGGCGTGGGAGTGGCTGCGGGACCTGCTGGCCACCGGGACATGTGCGCTGGCCCTCGGGCTGGGCGAGCGCGTGCTGCGGATGACCGGGGAGTACACGGGCAAGCGGGAGCAGTTCGGCTTCCCGGTCGCGACCTTCCAGGCCGTCGCCGTCCAGGCCGCCGACCGCTACATCGACCTGCGCGCGATGGAGGCCACGCTGTGGCAGGCCGCGTGGCGGATCGCCTCCGGGGCACCGGGCCCGCTGCCCGCCGCCGGGGACGTGGCCGTCGCCAAGATCTGGGCGGCGGAGGGCGTACGCCGGGTCGTGCAGACCGCGCAGCACCTGCACGGCGGGTTCGGCGCCGACGTCGACTACCCCCTGCACCGCTACCACGCCTGGGCCAAGCACCTGGAACTGTCACTCGGCCCGGCCGCGGCCCACGAAGAGGCCCTGGGCGACCTGCTGGCGGCCCACCCACTGGCCTGACCGCGCGGGCCGGGGGCCGGCTGACGACCGACCGGGTGCTAGAGGACGAACCCCTGCTGCCCGTCGTCCGTCACCACGGGACGGCCCACCGCCTCCCACACCTGCATGCCGCCGTCGACGTTCACGGCGTCGACGCCCTGCTGGGCCAGGTACATCGTGACCTGGGCGGACCGGCCGCCGGAACGGCAGATCACGTGGACCCGGCCGTCCTGCGGGGCCGCCTCGGTCAGCTCGCCGTACCGGGCGACGAACTCGCTGATGGGGATGTGCAGCGCCCCTTCGGCGTGACCGGCCTTCCACTCGTCGTCCTCCCGGACGTCCAGCAGGAAGTCACCGTCCTTGAGGTCCGCGACCGCGACCGTGGGCACACCAGCTCCGAAAGTCATGCGTCCGACGCTACCCGAACCGGCCGGAGCACCGGCCGGCTACGCGGCTCAGCCGTGGCCCCCGCCGTTACCCCGGCTCTGGCCCTCGCCCTCGCCGACCAGCGCGGCCAGCTCCGTCTCCCGCTCGGAGACCTGGGCGAGCAGGCCCTGCCCGATCTCGTCCAGGAGCCGGTCCGGGTCGTCCGGGGCGAGCTGGAGCATATGGCCGATGGCGCTGTCCTCCAGTTCCCTGGCGAGCAGGGCGAGCAGCTCCTTGCGCTGGGCGAGCCATTCGAGGCGGGCGTAGAGCTCCTCGGCGCGGCTCGGGCCCCGCTTCAGCTCGGGCCCCTTCGCCCACTCCGCGGCGAGCTCGCGCAGCTCCGCCTCGTCGCCCCGGGCGTAGGCGGCGTTGACGCGCGTGATGAACTCCTCGCGCCGCCCGCGCTCCTTCTCCTCCTGCGCCAGGTCCGGGTGGGCCTTGCGGGCGAGGTCGCGGTAGAGCTTGCGGGCCTCCTCGCTGGGGCGGACCCGCTGCGGGGGCCGCACCGGCTGGTCGGTGAGCATCGCGGAGGCCTCCGGGAAGAGACCGTCACCGTCCATCCAGCCGTGCAGCAGTTCCTCCACGCCCGGGATGGGGGCGAGCCGCGCCCGGGCCTCGTCCGCCCGCTGCCGGTCCGCCGGGTCGCCGCTGCGAGCCGCTCTGGCCTCCAGGATGCGGGCGTCCAGCTCCTCGAGCCGGGCGTAGATGGGGCCGAGTTTCTGTTCGTGCAGCCGGGAGAAGTTCTCGACCTCGACGCGGAAGGTCTCCACCGCGATCTCGTACTCGATCAACGCCTGCTCGGCGGCCCGCACGGCCCGCTCCAGCCGCGCCTCGGGCCGTGCGGCGTCGTCGCCGTCCTGCTCAGCTTCCGGGGTCGTCACCCGACCAGCCTAGGCGACGAACCGACGGCACCCGGCCCCCGGAGGCCAGGACCGGGGAGCGGCCCGTCCGGGGCTGCCGGACGGCCCGAGTAGCCCTACACCCCCATCTCCGCCGCGATTTTCCCCGCCTTCACCCCCGCCAACAGCTCCGCGTGATCCGCCTCGGTCCGGTCCGCGTAGGCCACGGCGAAGTCCGCGATCGCCTCGTCCAGCTCCTCGTTCTTCCCGCAGTACCCGGCGATGAGCCGCGGATCGGCGCTGTGGGAGTGCGCGCGGGCCAGGAGCGCGCCGGTCATGCGGCCGTAGTCGTCCAACTGGTCGGAGGCCAGGGCGGCCGGATCGACGCTGCCCTTGCGGTTGCGGAACTGGCGGACCTGGTAGGGGAGCCCGTCGACCGTCGTCCAGCCCAGCAGGCTGTCGCTCACGACCTGCATCCGCTTCTGCCCCAGCACGACCCGACGGCCCTCGTGACCGGCGCGAGGCGCCTCGAAACCGGCCGTCACCAGATGCGGCACCAGGGAGGACGCCCGGGCCTCCTTCACCTGGAGCACCAGCGGCTCGCCCTGGTGGTCCAGGAGCAGCACGACGTAGGAGCGGGTGCCGACACTGCCGGTGCCGACGACGCGGAAGGCGACGTCCAGCACTGCGTGCCGGGCGAGGAGCGGCAGGCGGTCCTCCTGGAGGGTGCCGATGTACTCCTCCAGGGACACGGCCACCGCGGCGGCCTCCGCGTCCGGGACGCGCCGCAGAACCGGAGGAGCGTCGACGAACCGGCGTCCACCGTCCTCGGTGACCTCGGTCGACTTGGCCGCGAAGCGGCCGCTGGTGTTGCGGCGGGCCTTCTCGGAGACGCGCTTGAGCGTGCCGCGCAGATCATGGGCGTCCGTGTGGGAGACGAGCTCCTCGTCCGCGATGGCGTTCCACGCGTCCAGCACCGGGAGTTTGGAAAGGAGCCGCAGGGTCCTGCGGTACGCGCCCGCCGCGTCGTACGCCGCCTTGCGGCACCGGTCCTCGTCGGCACCGGCCACCCGGCCCGCGAGCACAAGGGAAGCCGCGAGACGCTTCAGGTCCCACTCCCAGGGGCCGACCACGGTTTCGTCGAAGTCGTTCAGGTCGATGACCAGGCCGCCGCGCAGGTCCCCGTACAGGCCGAAATTGGCCGCGTGGGCGTCGCCGCAGAGCTGGGCCCGGATCCTGGTCATGGGCGTGCGCGCCAGGTCGTAGGCCATGAGGCCCGCCGAGCCGCGCAGGAAGGCGAACGGGGTGGCGGCCATGCGGCCGACCCGGATGGGGGTCAGCTCGGCCAGCCGTCCGCGGCCGGACTCCTCGACGGCGCTCAACGCGTCGGGCCGGGACGCGTCCAAGTCGAGCGTGGCGTGCGCGCTGCGCGGGATCCGCTTGCGCAGGGCCCTGCCCTCGTCCTTGGGCGAGCCCTCGCTCGGCCACTCGGCGAAGCCACGCACCCGGGGCAGCCGGCGCGACGCCCCCTTCTTCGCCGTGGCCCCGTCCTGCGTCATGGCACCGTCCCTCCCCATGGCTCCGCCCTCGTCCTGAGCTCCAGCCCTGGTCATCCCGGCCGCCTCCCCCGCACGCGCACGAACATCACTCGTGCCGACCGTACAACCGGCGGCCGAAACGCGTCAGACCCTGTGGACAACTCCACGGCTGTGGACAATGCCTGCCGGGGCCGCAGGACGGTGGCGGCCTACGCCCCCGAGGGCACGGTGGCCCTCTCCGGCACCGGCGCCGCGGCCTCCTCCGTCCGCACCTGCGCCAGCAGCCGCTCGGCCCGGCCCACGGAGACGTCGAGCCGGGCCAGTACCGCCGGAACGGTGATGCTGGGCAGGAAGTGCTCGAACAGCACGACGACCCGGCGCTCCAGATCCTGCCGCTGGCAGCGCAGCTGGGACAGCAGCTGCACCCCGGAGAAGCTGCCGACCAGCAGCTCCGCCGTCTCGGCCACGTCGACGTGCTGCAACAGCTCGCCCCGCGTCTTCGCCTCGCCCAGCATCTGCGTGTTCTGGTCGATCCACATCCGGAAGGCCGGGGTGCGGTCGAGGTCCATGGCTCCCTGGTCGAGGGCGAGCCCCACACTGGCGCGCACCAGCGGTTCGGACCGCAGCCGGCGGGCCATCACCAGACCGGAGTCGACGAGTTCCTGGAGCTTGGTGGACTGCGGCGGGAGCGTGATCGCGAGCTGCTCCTCGAAGACCCCCACCGCCAGCTCCTCCTTGGAGCCGAAGTGGAAGTACAGCGCGCCCTTGGTGACGCCCGCCCGGTCCAGGATCTCGCCGATGGTCGCCGAGGTGTAGCCGCGTTCGTCGAAGACGGCCGCCGCCGCCTCCAGGATGGTCCGCCGGGTGCGGATCGCGCGCTCCTGTCGCGCCATCGGGTGCCTCCTGATCTCCGTCGATCCCTGTGAAGTCGCTGTGTGACGAGGGCGCGAGGGTCAGTCCAAGCGGTTTGGCTCACCCTTTGAAAAAAACCGGTTCGTCCGTATCTTAGTCAGGCGTCGATCTCGGCCAGACAGCCGATCCTGGGGGTTCTCATGCCGCAGACAGGGCCTTTGAGCGCACTCACGGACGATCAGACCGGACGCGGGGGCCGTCCGGCAAACGGAACCGCTACGACCGTCGAGAACCCGCCACAGACCGCCCTCACCGGATCCCCCGCCCCCCACTCCCACAGCACCGTCACCAAGGAACTCGCCCATCGCACCACAGAGACGGACGTCTTCCCCGCCCGGTGGGTCCGAATCTCCGGCACCCGTTTCCGCTTCACCGCGCACTGGCCGGCCACCCACCCCTTCTTCGGCCCCGTGGACGACCGCCACCAGGACCCGATGGTCGTAGGCGAAACGTTGCGGCAGGCCTCCATGGTGCTGGCGCACGCCGAGTTCGGCGCCCCGGCCGACACACACTTCGTCATGTGGGACCTGACGGTCCACGTCGACCCGTCCGCGCTCCTGCTGGCGGAAGCCGCCGAGCCGGTCGAGTTCGACGTCGTGTGCTCCGAGGTGCGCCGCCGCGGCCGCGGCCTGCACAGCATGCGGACCACGATGGAGTTCCGCCGCGCCGGGCGGCTCGTCGCACGCGGCACCGGCAGCACCGCCTGCACCTCCCCGCGCGCCTACCGCCGCCTGCGGGCAGACAGGCTGAACGCCCTGGACACCCCGGTCCCACTGCTGCCCGGCATATCCCCGCGGACCGCGGGGCGGACCCGTGCCGACGACGTCGTCCTCGCACCCGCGGACCGCCCCGGCGTCTGGCACCTGCGCGTCGACATCGGCCACCCGGTGTTCTTCCCACGGCCCAACGACCACGTCCCCGGCATGGTCCTGTTCGAGGCGGCCCGCCAGGCCGCGACCGCCGCGTCCGGCCTGCACCCCTTCCTGCCGATCACGATGACGGCCGGCTTCAACCGGTACGCCGAACTGCACAGCCCCTGCCGGATCGAGACCGAGATCCTCGACGAGCACCCCGGGGAGGTGACCGTAGGGGTGTCGGGGCGGCAGGACGGCGAGCCGGTCTTCACCGCCGCCCTGACCGCCGCCCGGCCGCCGCGGGTACGGTCCCTGTCGTGACGGTCAAGATTCTGGTCACGGGCGCGAGCGGCTTCGTCGGCAGCCGGGTCGCCGCCACGGCACAACGGCAACCGGACGCCCACGTACGCCTGTTGTCCCGGCACGCACCGCACGGCCCCGAGTACGTCCACGGCGACCTCTGCACCCCGCCCTCCCTGCGCGGCGTCTGCGCCGACACCGATGTCCTGGTGCACTGCGCCGCGCGGATCGGCGGCGACGCCGAGACCGCCGAGGCGGTCAACGACCACGGCACCCGTGCCCTGGTCGAGGAGGCCGTGCGCGCCGGAGTGCGCCGGATCGTGTACGTCAGCACGGCCGCCGTCCACGGCCGGGGCCCCTTCCGCGGCGTGGGCCCCGGGGAGGTGCCGATCGCGCCCGCCTCGCCCACCAGCCGCACCCGGGCCGCCGCCGAACGGTACGTCCTCGACGCCGGCGGCCTGGTGCTGCGCCCGCACCTCGTGTACGGCGAGGGCGATCGCTGGGTGATCCCCGGGCTGGTGTGGCTGATGAAGGAGCTGCCGGCCACCACCCTGACCGGCTGCGAGGCGCTCCAGTCGATGATCGACGTCGACACCCTGGGCCGTGCGGTGGTGGCCGCCGCGCTCTCCCCGGCGCCCGGCGGCGGTGTGCACCAGGTCAACCACCCCGAGCCGGTGCCGGTCCCGGACCTGCTGGCGTCCGTGGGCCGGGAGTTGGAGGAGCCCGGCGGCGGGACGGCCGTGGACGTCGCCACCGCTCTGGACCGGGCCGCCGGCTCTCCCCTCGCCCTCCATCACCTCGGCATGCTCACGGTCGACCACTGGTTCGTGGACGACGCGTTCTGGAAGGACTACGACTGCTCGCCCGGCGAGGGGTTCGCGGCCGCGTTCCGCCGCGCGGCGCCCTGGTACCGCGCGTTCCTCCAGGGCCCGGAGAGTCTCCTGACGGCCTAGGCCTGTGCCGCCGCTGGGCATGGGCCGCTGCCCGGATCCCGGCCGTGCAAGAGCACCGGAAGTTCCTCGTGCCCGGTGGAGATGATGGACCGCAGCCGCTCCGGCGGACGCGACGGGTCGGCCAGGGCCAGCCGCGGGAAGCGCGCGAACAGGGACGTCAGGGCCACGGTGGCCTCGGCCATGGCCAGGGGCCGGCCCAGGCAGTGGTGCACGCCGTGGCCGAAGGACACGTGGTCGCGGCTGGTGACACGTGTGACGTCGAAGCGCTCGGCGTCCGGGCCGTGCCGGTCTGGATCGCGCCCGGCGCCCGCGAAGGAGACCACGAGCGGGTCGCCCTTCGGGATGGTCAGGCCCGGCTCGATCTCGATGTCCTCGACGGCGTAGCGCAGACCCGACATGGCGCCCGGCGCCTCGAAGCGCAGCGACTCCTCCAGGGCGTCCTCCCAGGTCGCCTTCCCGGAGCGGACGAGGTCGAGCTGGTCGGGGTGGGCGAGCAGGCTGTGCACGGTGTTGTCGATGAGGTTGACGGTCGTCTCGAACCCGGCGGTGAGCAACAGGATCAGGTTGTCCATCAACTCCTGTTCGATCATGCTCCCTTCGTCGCGCGCGGTGATGAGCGCCGTCGTCAGGTCGTCGGCCGGGTGCTCGCGCTTGTACCGGAGGAAAGCGGTCAGCGTGCCGTAGAGGTCGACGGCGTTGGCCTGGGCGTCCTCCAGGGAGATCGCCGTGTCGAAGAAGCGGCTGATGATGCGGTAGAGGGCCGCGCGCGGACCGTCCTCGCCGGGCGGTACGCCGAAGAGCTCGCACACCACCTCGTGCGGGACGGGCGCCGCGAACGCCGCCCGCAGATCGACGACTTCGCCCTCGGGGACGCGCTCCAGGGCGTCCAGAGCCCGGTCGACGATCTCCCGGACGCGCGGCAGCAGTGCGTCGACGCGGCGCTTGGTGAAGGCGGCGGCCATCGGCTTGCGCAGCCGGCTGTGGTCGGAGCCGTAGGCGGTGACCATGTTGCGCACCGAGACCCAGATGGCGAGCGGCCAGGTGCGGGAGATGTCCCCGTTGATCCAGGCCGGCCAGTGCTGGTAGGCGTCCTTGCTCGTCTCGGGGCCCGCCAGGAGCCGCTTGTTCAGCTCCAGGCCGGTGATCCACCACGCCCGGACTCCGCCGGGGAGTTCGACCTCCACGGCCGGGCCCCGGGCGCGGATCCGGGATATCTCGCCGTAGAGGTCCTGACCGGTCGGATCGATCGACAGGAAGGGGCAGGCCTGCTGTGCCATGACTCATCGCTCCTTGGTCCAGAGGCTGGGGGACCATCGTCCGGGTCGAGGGGCGAAAAAACTTGGCAACCGGTTTGTTTTGGCCATGGCTTCACTCGCGGTCAACGGCAGCAGGCGGCAGTGGCAGTGGCAGGGGCGACAGGCGGCAGGCGGCAGGCGGCAGGCGGCAGGCGGCTACCGCACTGCGAGCCCCACCCGGCCCGCCTCCGCCTGAACGCCCGGCCCTGCCGGCGCGCTCCCCACGGATCCGCTTCCCGTCGGCCCGCTCCCCGCCGACCCGCTCCCCGCGGGATCCAGCGTCCCGGCCAGGCAAGGCGCCGCCAGGCACGGCAGCAGCAGCTGCCACAGGTCGGTCAGTGAAGGCCGGGCGAGCCAGCCGTCGTCCTCGCGGGCCAGCACCTCGATGCCGGTCGTGGCGGCCAGGACGACGGCGCTGGTGCGCCGCGGCGTCACCCCGGCGGCGAGTTCACCCTCGCGCTCCGCCTCGGTCAGCAGCCCCTGCACGCACTGGCGCCACTCCCGGCGCAGGTCCCGCACCCGCCCGGCGACCTGCTCGGCGTTCAGCCGCAGCCCGGCCCGGACCACGACGTCGGCGCAGAGCAGCCGGGCGACGTGGTGGGTGACGTCCACGAGGCGTTGCAGGGCGCTGCCGTCGCCGTCGCGGTGACAGGCCGCCGCCTCGCGCAGGGCTTGTTCGGCCGCGTGCTCGACGGCCTCCGCGACGGCGGCCTTGTTGGCGAAGTGGAAGTGCAGCGCGCCGGGACTGACACCGGCTCCCGCGCTGATCTCCGCCAGGCCGGCCCGGACGTATCCGCGGGCCTCGAACTGCTCGGCCGCCGACCGGATCAGCGCGAGACGGGTCCGGACGGCCCGGTCCTGTTTGGTCACCCGTGGCTCCCCTGCAGGGCTCTGATGGCGACGCCATGAAACCAACTCGCGACGCCATGAAACCAACTCGCTGGTTTTTATACAACGCGTCGACAGCCCAGGGGGCTCGAGTCGGCTCCTGGGCGCTAGGCGCGCAGATACGCCAGCACGGCCAGCACCCGGCGGTGGGTCGCGTCCGCGGGCGGCAGGTCCAGCTTGGTGAGGATGCCGGACACGTGCTTGCCCACGGCGGCCTCGGAGACGACGAGTTCGCGGGCGATCGCGCTGTTGGACCTGCCCTCGGCGATCAGCGCCAGCACCTCCCGCTCGCGCGGGGTGAGCCGCTCCAGCGGGTCGCGGCGGCGGCGCAGCAACTGCCGTACGACCTCGGGGTCGACGACCGTGCCGCCGTCCGCCACCTTGCCGAGCGCCTCGACGAACTCCTCCACCTGGCCGACACGGTCCTTGAGCAGATAGCCGACGCCCGTGCCGTCGCCGGAGTCCAGCAGCTCGGCGGCGTACCGGCGCTGCACGTACTGGCTGAGGACCAGCACGGGCAGCGTGGGCCGCTCCCCGCGCAGCCGCACGGCCGCGTGCAGCCCCTCGTCCTGAAAGCCGGGCGGCATGCGTACGTCCGTGACGACCACGTCCGGGTCGTGCTCCCCGACGGCCACGACCAGGGCCTCGGCGTCCCCCACGGCCGCGACGACCTCGTGCCCGCAGCGCCCGAGCAGTCCGACCAGCCCGTCCCGCAGCAGGACGCTGTCCTCCGCCAGGACGACCCGCAGGGGCCGCTCAACTCGCAGGCTCACAAGGGATCTCCACACGCAGCAGGGTCGGTCCGCCGGGCGGACTGGACAGGGAGAGTCTGCCATCGAGCACCGACACCCGGTCCGCGAGTCCGGTCAGTCCGCTGCCCTGCCCGGCCCGTGCGCCACCGCGCCCGTCGTCGCGTATCCGCAGCAGCAGCCGCCCGTCGCGGTGCCCGCCGCTCACCTCGGCCCGGCTCGCGCCGCTGTGCCGGCCCACGTTGGCGAGCGCCTCGCACACCACGAAGTACGCGGCGGCCTCGACCGCCGGGGAGAGCCGGCCGGGCAGCTCCAGATCGACGTCCACGGGCACGGCCGACCGGTCCGCGGCGTCGGCGACGGCGGCTTCGAGGCCGTAGTCGGCGAGCACCTTGGGGTGGATGCCGTGGATGAGCTCCCGCAGTTCCGCCAGGGCCGTACCCGCCTCCTGGTGCGCCTTGGCGAGCTGGTCGGCGAGCGGGCCGGGCGGGGCGTCGAGACGGGCCAGCCCGAGCGTCATCGTCAGGGCGACGAGCCGCTGCTGCGCCCCGTCGTGCAGATCACGCTCGATACGCCGCCGCTCCGCCTCGAAGGCGTCCACCAACCGCACCCGCGAGCGGGCCAGTTCGACCACCCTGGCCCCCAGGTCGGCCTCCCGCGGCGCGACCAGCAGCCGCGCCAGCCCGGCCCGGCCCCCGGCCACCACGCCCAGCAGATAGGCACCCAGGACGAGCAGGACCAGCCCGAGAACGGCCCACCCGGCAGCAGCCGGCCAGGTCGTGACCAGCCACACCTTGAGGACCTTGGCCTCGCCGAGGACGGCCAGGAGCAGCGGGGTGGCCACCACGGCGAGCGGCCCCAGCAGGAACACGGTGAACGCGAGGGCGTCGACGGGCCACAACAGCCCCGCGAACAGCAGGGCATGGCCCAGCTCCCGCCAGGTGGCCCGCTCCCGCAGCCGCGTCGACAGCCAGGCGCGCAGCCCCGGCTCCCCGGGCGGCCGGTGCGGGTCCGACGCCGGCTCCGCGTCGACCAGCCGCAGCCGCAGCCGCTCCAGTGCCGCCACCGGAATGCCCGCCAGGGCCGTCCCGAGCAGCACCGGCAGCCCCACCAGTGCGAGCGCGAGCACTGAGCCGGCCGTCGCCGAGAGCACGATCCCGACGAGCACGACAGCACCGGTCACCGCGCCGGTGAGCAGGTAACACGCCGACCGCCACGGCCAAGCCGACAGCGGATAGCGGGGGCGGGACAGGGCCTGCCACACGTTGCGAGGGTGCATGGGGATCACCGTAGAAGCCGCTCCGGGGCCCCGGCCATGGGCGCGGACCGAGGCCCGGGGGTATGCCTGGCCCCACCCCGGGTCTAGGTCCCGCCGCACTGCGCGGACCCACCCCCGCCCGGTTTCGTTGGGGCCACACCGACCCAGGCGACACCTACACCGGGGGACCCATGAAACACGACGCCGTCCAGCTGGACTCGGTCACCAGGACCTACGGACGCGTGCGGGCACTCGACGACGTATCGCTCGCGTTCCCCACCGGGACCTTCACCGCCGTCATGGGCCCCTCCGGCTCCGGCAAGTCGACCCTGCTCCAGTGCGCGGCCGGCCTGGACCGGCCCACCTCCGGGTCGGTCACCGTGGGCGGCACCGAACTGACCGGGCTCGGCGAACGGCGGCTGACCCTGCTGCGGCGCGAGCGCGTCGGGTTCGTCTTCCAGGCGTTCAACCTGCTGCCCTCGCTGACCGCCGAGCAGAACGTGGCGCTGCCCCTGCGCCTGGCCGGCCGCCGCGTACCCTCCGCCCGGGTGCGCCAGGCGCTCGCGCAGGTCGGTCTCGCCGACCGGGCCCGGCACAGACCGTCCGAGCTCTCCGGCGGTCAGCAGCAACGCGTCGCCCTGGCCCGGGCGTTGATCACCCGGCCCGACGTGCTGTTCGGCGACGAACCGACCGGCGCCCTGGACACCCGGACCGGCCGCGAGGTGCTCGGGCTGCTGCGCCGCATGGTCGACAGCGAGGGCCAGACGGTCGTCATGGTCACGCACGACCCGGTGGCCGCGGCCTGCGCCGACCGTGTCGTCTTCCTCGTCGACGGCCGTGTGAGCGGGGAGTTGACCGGCGCCGGCGCCGACACCATCGCCACGCGCATGACCCGCCTAGAGGCCGTCCCGTGCTGAGCGTCACCCTGCGCACGCTGCGCATCCGCTGGGCCGGCTTCACCGGCAGCTTCGTCGCGCTCTGCCTGGGCGTGGCACTGCTCACCGTGATGGGCCTGGCCCTGGCCTCGACGGCCGACGCCCCGGAGCGCGGCCCCGAGCGCTTCGCCGCCGCACCGGTCGTGGTCAAAGGCCAGGACACCCTGCGCGTAGCGACCCCGGTCGGCGACCGCGAGTCCCCGCTCGCCCACCCGCGTCCCGTACCGGCCGCGACCGTCGCCCGGCTGCGGACGCTGGGCCCGGTCGTCGAGGACCGTGCGTTTCCCGTCCGGGCGCCGGGCGGCCCCGCGGACCTGGTGGGCCACCCCTGGTCCACCGCCGCTTTCGCCCCCTACGAACTCACCACCGGCCGGGCACCCCGCGCGTCGGGCGAGGTGGTGGTCACCGGTGACTGGGCGCAGCCGGGGCAGAAGGCGCGCACCGACAAGGGCTCGGTGCGCGTCGTCGGCACGCTCACCGCACGCGGCTTCGAGAACGCCGTGTTCTTCACCGACGCCCACGCCGCCCGACTGGCCCCGACCGTCACCCAGTTCGTCGTGCGGGCCGACCCGGCGTCGGTAGGTAAAGCGGTGGGCGGCAGCGCCCAGGTCCTCACCGGCGACGCCCGCCGTCTCGCCGACGCCGACCCGGGCCGGGACGGTGAGGCGCTCACCGCGATGAACGCCCTGTTCGGCACCGCCGGTGGCGTCACCGCCTTCGTGTCGGTCTTCGTCGTGGCCTCGACCTTCGCCTTCGCGGTCGCCCAGCGCCGCAGGGAGTTCGCCCTGCTGCGCACCGCCGGGGCGACCCCGGCCCAGATCCGCCGGAGCGTCCTCGCCGAGGCCCTCGCCGTCGGCACCCTCGCCTCCGCCGCCGGCTGCGTGCTCGGCTCCCACGCGGCACCACTGCTGGCCGCCCGCGTGGCCGACGAGGGCCTCGCCCCGGCCTGGTTCACCATCGGCGAGCACACCTGGCCCTACCACGCGGCCTTCTGGACAGGCCTGCTCGTCGCCCTGTGCGGAGCGACCGCGGCCTCCTGGCGGGCCGGCCGCACCGCCCCCACCGAGGCCCTGCGCGAGGCCGCGGCCGACCGGGGGCCCCTGACCCGGGGACGCCTGCTCTGCGGCGTGGCCCTCCTGCTCGCCGCCGCCGTGACCCTGGCCCTGGCCCTCACCGCGGACCCGTCCGACCTGCTCCACCGCAAGACGTACATCAGCCGCCCCATGCTGCTGATCACCGCGACCGCCCTGCTCACGCCCCTCGCGCTGCGGCCCCTGACCCGCCTGCCGGCCTGCTTCCCGACGGCCGTCGGCATGCTGGTCCGCGCGAACACGGCCACCGGAGTGCGCCGCACCGCAGCACTCGCGGCCCCCGTCCTCGTCACGGTCGCGCTCGCCGGTTCACTCCTCGGCGCCACCGCGACCCTCAACGACGCGAAGACCACCGAGACGAGCGACCGCACCACCGCCGCCTTCGTCGTCACCCCGGCCGCCGGAACGGCCTTCGACACCGCCACCCTGCACCGGCTGGACGCGGTACCGGGCGCACGGATCTCACCGACGGCGTCGACGACCGTGCACGTCCTGGAGGACGGCGTGGCCCTGATCCGCTCCGAGGCCCGCGCCGCGACCCCCGGCACCCTGGCCGCCACGACCCGCCTGCCCCTCACCGCCGGCAGGCTGAGCGACCTCGACGACGGCTCGATCGTCGTCAACGAGGAGTGGCAGCGGCACCGGGTGGGCGACCGGGTCCGGGTGTGGCTCGGAGACGGCACACCGCGCACCCTCCGCATCGCCGCGGTGATGCCCACCGGCACCGGCGGCAACGGCGTCTACGTCACCCCGCGCAACGCCCCGGGAGCCGGAGTCGACCGCGTGGACGTGGCCCTCGACCGGGGCACGGCCCCGAGCCCCGTCGCCACCGCCCTGCGCGAGGCGATCGGCGCGGGCGGCGGCCAGGTCCTCACCCGGGACGCGTGGATCCGGGCCACCCACCCCGAAACCAACCGCACCACCCGCCTCGGCCTCCTCCTGGTCCTCGGCATCGCCCTGCTCTACACGGGCATCTCCGTGGCCAACACCACGGTCATGGCGGCCGCCGACCGGGTCCGCGACCTGGCCGTGCTGCGGCTGGCCGGAGCCACCCGGTGGCAGGTGCTGCGGCTGACCGCGGCCGAGGCCCTGACGGCCGTCGCGGCCGGCGCGCTCCTCGGCCTGCTGGTCACCGGCGTCAACCTGGCCGGGATCTGGGGCGCCCTCGCCCTGCTGTCGGTCCGGCCCACCGTCACCCTCCCGTGGCAGGCCCTCGGCACGACGGCGCTCGCCTGCGCCCTCCTCGCCGTGGTCTGCGCGACGGTCCCCGCCGCCCTCGCCCTGCGCCGCCGCCCGGCTGACCTCGCCGGGATCCGCGAATAGCCCTGCGGACCGGGTCGATCTCATCATGAGACCAGCCGGGGCAACCCGCCTACAATGGGGCCATGAGACGGACCTCGTTCGGCAACTGGCCCTGCTCGATCGCCCGCACCGCCGACATCCTGGGCGACGCCTGGACCCTGCTGGTCCTGCGCGAGGTCTTCTACGGCGAATCCCGCTTCGACGGCTTCATCGGCACGCTCGGCATCGCCCGCAACACCCTCACCGACCGGCTGCGACGCCTGGAGGCCGAGGGCCTGCTGCGCCGGCACGTCTACCAGCGCGACCCCGTCCGCCACGAGTACCTGCCCACGGACAAGGGCCGCGACTTCTTCGGTGTGCTCGCCGCGATCAACGCCTGGGGCGACCGCTGGCTGGCCGGCGAGGAGGGCGCCCCGGTGGTCCTGCGCCACACGCCCTGCGACCACGACACCGAGGCCCGGGTCGTCTGCTCCGCCTGCGGCGAGCCCCTGCGGCAGCGGGACATGACCGCCCGGACCGGACCGGGCTACCCGGCCCGCCTCTTGGACGACCCGGTCGTACGGGAGCGCTTCGCCCCGGGGCGGACGCTCGGCGACGGCCCGGCCGACCAGGCCTGAGAGCTTCCTCACACGCGGAATCCGGGTCGGGCCCGAGAGAACCGTCACACCCGCCCACACGAAGAACGGGCGGCATCTGATCGATGCCGCCCGTTCCGACGGTGGGGCACCGACGGAATGCGCTGGTCAGCGCCGACACGGGGCCCCAAGAACGTTTCCCGCGCTCGGGGTGATCGTTTCCCACCGCGCAGGTAGCCCCCACGTTGCCTCCCGCAGGCGGAGGACCTCCCAAGGCGGCCGGCGGTCAGAAGCGGCTGACCATCCCCGGGATGCCGGGGGGTGCCGGGACCGGCAGCCGGTTGGGGCTGCGGCGTTCGCCTGCGGCCGGAGCGGCCTTGCAGGTGATGTCCTTCGCGGGGAGCTTGCCGGTGGTCAGGTAGGTGGTGGCCGTCTTGTCGGCGCACGACTTGGTGCCGTAGATGCCGTGTCCGACACCTCCTGCGACCGTGACCATCTTGGAGCCCTTCAAGGCGCGGCGCAGGCCCTGGCCGCTGGTCAGCGGCGTCTGGGAGTCCCACTCGTTCTGGAGGATCAGCGCGCCCACCTTGTTGTCGATCCGGGTCGCGGGCTCGCTGCCGTTCTTCTTCCAGAAGGCGCACGGCTTGATGTGGGAGGCGAAGTCGCCGTACAGCGGGTACCTGCCCTTGTCCCGGATCGCGTCCTTGCGGTACTGCTCGGGATCTCGCGGCCAGGCGCGGGTGTCGGCGCAGACGACGGCCCAGAAGCCGGCGTCGTCGTTGTCCTCGGGCACGGTCCGCCCGAAGGACGGCGGAACCGGCTCGGGCGTCCTGAGTGGCCCGTCGGCGGACGGGGAGGCTCCGGCAGCAACCTTCTTCAACTCGGCGACGGCTTCGGCGGCGTCGCGCGTGCCGAAGAACATGCCCCGGAGGCCGTTTCGGATGTCGTCACCGGTCATCAGCGTGCCGTCGAGGTCGATCGGTTTGCGGTCGGCCTGGGCGACCAGGCCGTAGAAGGTCTTGCGGACCGCCTCGGGGGTCCGGCCCAGCTTGTAGGTGGCGTGCCGCGCGGCGGTCCACTCGGTCCATCGAGTGAAGGCGGGCTCGGCGCCCTCCGCCCAGACCTGGATCATCCCGCGCCAGACCCGGGCCGGGTCGACGGCGCTGTCCAGCACGAAGCGGTCGCTGCGCTTGGGGAACATGTGCGTGTAGACGGACCCGAGGTAGGTGCCGTAGGAGTATCCGAGGTAGGAGATCTTCTTCTCGCCGAGCACGGCGCGGATGACGTCCATGTCCCGGGCGGTGTTGCGGGTGGTGATGTGCCGCAGCTTGTCGCCCTGCTTTCTGTTGCATTTCTCGGCGACGGTCCGGGCCCATTTCACGTCCTTGGTGAACGTCTCGGCCTTGTACGGCCGTTCCCAGTTCCGCTCGTCGGACGTCAGGCCACAGCCGACAGGGGAGCTTCGGCCGATGCCCCGCGGGTCGAAGCCGACGAGGTCGTACTTGTTCTTCACGGCCTTCGGCAGCTCGTCGGCCATGTACTGCGGCATGTCGACGCCAGGCGCGCCCGGGCCACCCGGGTTGAGCAGAAGCACACCGCGCCGATCCTTCTTGGTGCTCGTCTTCATCCTGGATATCGCGAGGTCGAGTTTCTTGGCGCCCGGTCTGCCGTAGTCGAGCGGCACCTTGATCGTGGCGCACTGAAGGGAGGCGGGCGATTCCGTGTCGCAGCGGTGCCAGGACGGTTTCTGCTGGAGGTAGGGGCGGAGGGGGTTCTCCGCGGCGGATGCTGTGGCGGGGGTCAGCGCGGGGACCAGCGTGGTGACGGCGCTGACCGCCAGGAAAAGAGGTATTCGACTGCTGCGCACGTGCGTTGGGTCCTTGGGTCGATGCGTACGGGACGCACCCACCCTGCCGCGCGCGGAGTGCGGATTGATCACTCCACCGGTCCGTGTTTCTCCCACCTTGGACGTACGGGGAGTTGGGGCGGATCGTGCTGGAGTCGGACAACCGCGACTGGCTCTTTGCCATCTACCTCAAGTGGCGTTTTTGAAATTAAGTTGAGCCGTGTACCATCCCAAATGATTCGCGCTTCAAGGACTTTCCTCGCTCCTTTGCGGTGCCAGTTGGGATTCCACCGGCGTCTTCGACAAGAGGCCTGATTCAAGCGGGGCGTTCCGGTCGGTAGTCGTGATCCTTTTCACGCATCTCCCCTTATGCCGGATCTCCCTTGGGATGTCAGAGTCTCGTTCGTGATCACCTCCATGATCTGGAGGTGGGACCACGGAACCGTCTCCCTGACCTGGAGACGAATGAACGACTACTGGGGAATCCACCATGCGTAAGACCACCACGCGCCGCGTCTCTCTGGCCGGGATAGCCGCCGTCACCAGTGCCGCCCTGCTCGCCACCGCGGCTCCCAGCGCCACGGCCGCCGACGACAGCCGGGGCACGGCTCGCGTCGTGACTGCCTCGGCCACGACGCAGTCTCCTGAACTGACGTCAGAGCAGCGCCAGTTCATCGAGCAGGAGATGGGCCCGGAGGCCCTGGCCGAGATCGAGAAGGCCATGAGCCGCAACGGCGGCTTCGCCTTCCCGATCGCCGCGGCGGCCATCGGTGCCGCGGCATGGTGCGCGAAGGGCGCGCTGGCCAGCATTCCCACCTCGGTGCTCAGCGACATCGCGGCAGGCAAGGCCTCCAGCAAGAAGACCTACGTCAGGAACGCCGTCATCGGCTGTCTCGGGGGCGAGATCGGGGGCGTCGTCTGGAAGTTCCTGCCGGGGTGGGTCAAGAACAAGGCCATCAACATGACGATCGCCTTCATCATCAAGTACATCCGCTGACGTTGCTCGGCACCGCGCGAATCCTGGGGCATCCATGGCCTACATCTTCATCTTCGGTTGCTTCCTCCTGTTGGGCGCGGCCAGTTCGCTGGCCGCACGCACGGGGTACCGGGGCAAGGTCTGTGACCGGTCCGACGGGTACGAGGTCCCCGCGGAGGTGAAGTCCGACCCCGGACTGAGGAAACGGGCGAACGACCTGGTGGCCTTCTGGTGCACCGGGGCCGCGGTGCTCAGCTTCGCCCCACTGGTGCCGATCGGCACGGTCATCATGAGCGGCGGTGGCCGAACGGTCGGCACCTGGGGACTTGTGGTCCTCGCCCTCTACGGCCTGGCCGTGGTGACCGTGGGCGCCTACCCGTTCGAGAAGATCAAGAGTCTGGGCCGATCAGCCGAGCGGTGAACAGAGCAGGGACTGCCGCTTCGTGCGCCCGGCTCGAGCGGCCGCCCCGGGCACCGGGTCGGGGCGGCCGACGGACCTGACCTGTGGCGAAGGCCGTGATGGTGCCCGTGTGTGCCTTCAGGGAGCTCGGCCGCGCCTGTCCGCCGGCGGCGCCGCCGACAGACAGTGGACCGCCACGACGTCGGCATCAGGGCAGTCCGGTGGCCGGTACCGCTGGGTGCCCGGCCGCCCTTTCGTGTGCCTCCTGTCTCCTGTGCCTCCGCGTTTCGGTCTACTGGTGGCCGGCCACCCGGGCCAGGCTCTCGCCGAGGCCTTCGCGTCGGATGCGCTGGTCGATGTAGAGCAGAGTGCTGACCAGCTGTATGAAGGCGGTGGCGAGCAGCTGCACCACCATCGTGACGACGACGGTGAGGACCAGATACGTCCACAGGCCGGGCAGCGCGTCGCCGTACACGTCGGTGAAGAACTCGCCGATGTCTGCTGGCGGTTCGTCGTACGGGCCGTAGGCGTCGTACGAGGGCTGCGGACCAGCGAACAGCAGCGGGATCTGAACGATCCACCCCGCGATGCCCACCATGCCCCCGGTGAGCAACAGGATGCCGAACGTGCGCCACCATGCACCGCGGACCAGCCGGAACGAGCGCTTCAGGGCGGTGATCGGGCGGGCCGCCTCAAGGACCGCGGCGGCGGGCGCGAACGAGAAGGAAACCACCAGCCAGGTCACCAAGGGCAGGATCAGCAGCCCGAGCAGGAACACGAGCCCCGGCGCCACCAGGGGGCTCTCGGCCGCCACCAGAAGGGCGATCAGGCTGACCCAGACCAGGAAGAAGAGGGCGACCGGGATCGCGACCAGCAGGTACATGAGGAGTGTGACTCCGAGCACCGACGGTGTACGGGCCCAGGCGCGGCGCCATACCGCACCAAAGGTGGTGCGCCGGCCCAGCACGGCGTGTTCCAGGACCACCGGGCTGACAGCGGAGAGGAACGAGTTCACCACCAGGGTGAGCAGCATGAGCACCACGTACGCCGCTACGACGGAGACCACGATCGGGCTGACCATGGCCCAGGTCGGTTCGTCGGCATGGACCAGCACCTGCCAGTCGTCCTCGACGCTGAGGTAGGCCAGCGTGAAGGCTCCGGCCGCCGCGGCGAAGAGCAGGGCGAGGCCCGCCCCCATCGCGCCGAACAACTGCCGCGCGTACCGCCCCATCGTCGAGAACGCACCGCTGTAGACGGCCCCGAGTCCGAGCGGTGCCAGCGGTATCACGCCCGGTCTGGGCGGTGGCGGCCGCCAGCCGCCCCAGCCGTAGGGACCATATGGCCCCTGCGGACCGTACGGTCCTTGCGGCCCGTTCGTCCCCTGCGGTCCCCACCCCTGCTGCGCCACGCCGTATTCCGTTCTCCTGTTCGGGACGGCATACGTTAGCCCGGCTGGGGCCAGCCGGGGAGGCAGGCGGCTTCGGCCAGGGCTGCCCCGCGGCCTTCGCGGCAGATGCGCTTAGCCGGGAAACCTGCACTTGTCCGCACCCGTCGGCTCCGGCCGGAGGGGGTTCCTTTCTACCTGGCCCGCTTACGCGTGTTGTAGTGGATCGCTCCCGCGGAGAGGACGATCAGAACGGCAGGGACGTAGTACGGGACGGTAGTCCGTACCCCCCACGCAGCGGACACCACGACCATTGCCGCGATGGCGACCGCCGCTATCGCGTACGCCAGCGTGACGGTCACCTTGCTTCTCAACGTCTCGCCTTCCAGGGGTACGCGTACCCCGTGTAATAGCAGAAGTGGGTGTAGCCGGACATTGTCGGCCGCGGCCCGGCGTCCGGCTACCACGGCATCTGCCCTCGAGCTGCTCTCTTCGTCGTTGGGGATGCCTACCAGATCCTCCACATCGAACATGCGGGCGATCGCACGTCCGTAGAGCTGTGCGCGGTGATCGAGAACGCGTTGCACACCGCAATCAGTGTGTAGGCCTGCTGGGCCTGCGGAATGCCGGACTGCAGCACAAGCAGACCGTAGACCACCGAGGCGAAGCCCTTCGGCCCGAACCAGGCGGCGGTCAGCTTCTCCCGGCGGTTGAAGTGCGTGCCGATCAGGGAGATCAGCATGGCTGAAGGCCGGATCAGCACGATCGCCAGCACCACCGCCGCATACCCGCCCAGCGAGAGGTCCCCGAACAGTTGCGGTGTCAGCAGTGCACCGAAGGCCTCCAGCACGCCCTCCCGGGTGGCGTCGCCGAGGACGGTGGGGACGCGCAGGCGGCGGGCCAGTGGGATGCCGCGCGCTTCCGGGTCCTCTTCGACGCACACCACGGGGATGTCGAGCTCCCGGAGACGGGCCAGGACCCGGGTGCCGACCTTGCCGAGGCCGACCAGGACGACGTGGCCGGACAGGCCTGGGGGTGGCCTGCGCAGCGCGGAGGCCGTGCGGAACGTCCCGAGCGCCTCCAGGACGGCCGCGAGCAGCACGGGCATCAGCAGCAGACCGGCCAATCATGCGAGGAGCTGGAGCACTTGACGCGCGGTGGGCTCGCCGAGGGCTGGGTCGCCAATCGCGAACAGGTCGAGCAAGGTGAGGTAGGCGGCGTGCAGCGGGTGGTCGCCGGTGGTCGACCAAGTCGCGACGGCCACCCCCAGGACGCAACCCAGGAGCCCGGCCAGTGACCAGCGCAGCCGGTGCGAGAACAGGGAGCCGAGCGGTAGTCCCCGCCCCGCCAGCCGTCGCAGTGCGTAACCGGAAGCCGTGTGCGTGACCGTTTCGAGGGCCACCGTGCCACGCCCGGTGGCGCCCGCGACCGTGTCGTCGTCCGGCAGCAGAATCGGCGCCTCCCGGCCGCTGGCGTCCGAACCTTCCGCTCCAGCCGGGTCGTTGGTGGTCGACGACAGCAGGGCCAGGGTGCACAGGCCCGGATCGGCAACCCCCGGCCGTGGCCGGGTGGAGTGCGTTCCACGGCGCGCAGCAGCAGTCCGTCGGCCTGGACGACCTTGCTGGTGCCCGCGACGGCGGTGGCCGCGAGCGCGGGTGCCGCGGTGTCGGCGTCCGACAGGACGGTGGTGGATGTGTCCAGGGCCTCGGGGTTCAGGCCGGGGACGGCGAGGGTGGCGGCCTGGTCGAGGAGTTCTTCCAGGTGCTGTCCGAGCTTGCGGTCGTAGAGCCGGATGACCAGGCGCAGCCGGCCGTCCAACTGTCGTGGTACGGCATTAAAGACGCGTAAATATTGCCGGAATCAGGCAATGTCCCGTCCGGTGTCCGCGTGTGACGATGCCTGCCACAACGGGGGATGGGCAAGGAGAGGCGGTGTGCGCGGATGGCCTGGTTTCTCGGGCTCGGCATAGCGGGGGTCGTCCTCCTTGCCCTGTCGTTCGTCCTTGACGGCGTACTCGAAGGACTACTCGACGGAGTCGCCGTGGTGGACGGCCTGCTCGATGGGCTGCTGTCGCTGCCGGTGATCGCCGGGTTCTTGTCCATGTTCGGTTTCTCCGCGGCGATCGTCATGGGGGCAACCGGACTGGGGCCGGTGGGAGCCGCGGTGATCGGGGTGCCGACCGGTGCCCTCACCGGCTGGTTCGCCTACCGCCTGAGCCTTGCTCTGATGCGTGACTCCTCCAGCGCCGCTCCGCGTGACGCCGACCTGGTCGGCGCGTCCGGCTCGGTGGTGACCGCGATCCCCGCCGAGGGCTACGGCGAGGTGCTGGTGCACGTGGCCGGGCAGCCGAGGAAGTTTGCAGCCAAGAGTTCGGTTGCCGTGACCCGCGGAGCCGACGTCTGGGTCGAGCAGGCGCTGTCGCAGTCGGCCGTGTCCGTACGCCCCGTCGAACGCTGACCCGGCGAAACGGTCCTCCTTTCCGGCACCCGGCCGAGGTGCCGTTCTCATCCACACACCCTTTACCGAATGCCGTCCTCTGGGAGGGCTGAGGGGACATCACCATGAGCTCTGTTGCCATCGCGGTGGGAGGAGTCTTCGTACTCCTCGTACTGCTCGCGCTGGTCGTCGTCAGCCGGTACAAGGTCGCCGGGCCCAGCGAGGCGTTCATCGTCACCGGGCGGCGCGGCAAGAAGGCCACCGACCCTGAGACCGGGCGGGTGTTCACCGACAACAGCGGCCAGAAGGTCGTGGTCGGCGGTGGCGTGTTCGTCGTGCCGTTCGTGCTGCAGAGGTTCACGCTCGACCTGTCCTCGCGGCACATTCCGGTCGCGGTGCGCGGCGCGGTCACGCTGCGCGGTGTGAAGGCCAACCTGGAGGGTGTCGCCATCGTCAAGGTCGGCGGCGGCGAGGACGCCATCCGGGCCGCCGCCCAGCGGTTCCTGATGCAGCAGGACGGCATCGTCGGCTTCACCCAGGAGGTGCTCTCCGGCGCGCTGCGCGCCATCGTGGGCCGGATGTCGGTGGAGGACATCATCCGGGACCGGGCCGCGTTCGCCGGACAGGTGGCGGAAGAGGCGGAGGCGAGCCTGTCCGGGCAGGGCCTGGTGCTGGACGCCTTCCAGATCCAGGACATCACCACCGAGGGCTCCTACCTCGAGGACCTCGGCCGGCCCGAGGCCGCCCGCGCCAAGCAGGAGGCCGACATCGCCGAGGCGGTCGCCCGGCGCGCGGCCGAGCAGGCGCGGCTGAAGGCCGAGGAGGAGATCGCGATCGCGCAGCGGACCTTCTACCTCAAGCAGGCCGAGATAAAGGCCGAGACCGACGAGGCCGCGGCCCGGGCGGCGGCCGCCGGCCCGCTGGCGGAGGCCGCACGTCAGCAGGAGATCCTCGCCCAGCAGGAGAAGGTCGCCGAACGGCAGGCCGAACTCACCGACCGACAGCTCGACACCCAGGTCCGCAAGCCCGCCGACGCCCAGCGCTACGCCGCCGAACAGGAGGCTGAGGCCAAGCGCGTCGCCCGCGTGAAGCAGGCCGAAGCGGACAAGGCGGCCGGCATCGCCGCCGCACAGGCGGAGGCCGAGCGGGCCCGGCTCACGGGTGAGGGCGAGAAGCAGCAGCGCAGCGCCCTGGCCGAGGCCCACGCGATCGAGGGCCTCAAGCAGGGCGAGGCCGAACGGTCCCGGCGTGCGGCGATCGCCGAGGCGGTGCGGCTGGAGGGCGAAGCCGAGGCGGCGGCGATCGGCGCGAAGGGAGAGGCCGAGGCCGAGGCGATGCGCAAGAAGGCCGACGCCTTCGCCCAGTACGGCGACGCGGCCGTGCTGCAGATGCTCGTCGAAGTGCTGCCGCAGGTCGTCGCGAAGGCGTCCGAGCCGCTCAGCGCGGTGGACAAGATGACGGTCATCTCCACCGACGGCGCCAGCCAGCTGTCCCGCACCGTCGCCGACAACGTGGCCCAGGGCGTCGAACTCCTCAGCTCGACCACGGGAGTCGACCTCGCCGAGCTGCTGAAGAACATCACCCAGCGCAACAGCGACGTCCAGCCCTCGACCACGCCGGCCACCGCCGAGGCCAACGGAAAGATCCAGATCGGCTGAGAGTAGGCAGCCGGCACAGGGGCCCGCGCGGCAGTGTGCCGCCGGGCCCCGTCCTGTGGCGATCGCGGCAGACGGCGCTGCCGGCCCCTTCAGCGGCTGCTGGCTCCTCCGGTGGTTCCACGCCGAAGCCCTCCCGAGCACACGCGGCGCGACACCTCCCTGCGCCGCCGGATGGCACACGGCAACATCTACAAGCCGGACAAGATCGACGCGGCCCTCTCCAACCACTTCCGGCCCGGCAACCTAACCGCCCTGCGAGAGCCGGCGCTGCTGTGGGTGGCCGACGGGGTGGACGAATACCTGCAGCAGTACAGGGGCGAGCACGGCGTATCGAAGATCTGTGCGGCATCGCCGCCCAGACCCTCCTCCTGGCCTTCCCGCTCGCCCACGCCAACCGCCGCAAACTCGCCTCCTGGGCCGACGCCATCGCCCTTGGCGGCGAACGGCCCCGCCGACGGCCCACTCGCCGCCGCAGGACCAAGCCCCTGGGCACGTGGACCCCCAAGGGCCACATCACGCAGCGCTGAGACCTTCCTCACAGAGCGCGCACCCCGAGAACCGGTCAAGCAAGATCCACACACGAAAGCGGACCGGGCCCTCAGTCACCGACGATCCGCTTCACCATGCCCAGAGACGGACATCACACCGCAGAAACAGGAATGGGCGGCATCGCCATCGCGATGCCGCCCATTCCGTCGGTGCAGCTAGAGCACTTTCTCGGTGCTCCATGGTGCGCGAGGGGGGAGTTGAACCCCCACGCCCTTGCGGGCACTGGAACCTGAATCCAGCGCGTCTGCCTATTCCGCCACCCGCGCATTGGGTGTGTCCTGGGCGTCTGCCCCTTGGGGCGGGCGCCTTCCGACACCCAGAACATTAGCACGCTGGAAGGGGTGGGTTCACATCCCTTGTCCCCGCAGGCAGACCCCCCACCGAACCCTCGATGTCCCTGCCACGTATCAACCCGTACCGGTTCACGTATCAACCTCGTACCGGTACCCGCCGTCTCCGCAGGAGGGGGTCGGGGTCCACAGTCAGGTGCGGGACACTGGTCTTCGGACGCCTCTACGATCCTTGCAGGCATACCGGAGGCGGTTACGCGCAGCAGTACCACCGGAGGAGTTCGAAGAGGAGCCCCACAGGGAACTTCGTCAGGCGTCGACACCCGTCGGCCGCGCTGACAGGGGGAACCAGCCGATCGACCGACGCGTGGATACGATCAGTAAGCAGTACCAGCAGAACCCGGCAAGCGGCCCGCAGGGCAGTACACAGGACGGCAGCCAAGGAGGAGGTGCCCCATGGGAGTCCTGAAGAAGTTCGAGCAACGTCTCGAAGGTCTGGTCAACGGCACCTTCGCCAAGGTGTTCAAGTCCGAGGTCCAGCCCGTGGAGATCGCGGGAGCGCTGCAGCGCGAGTGCGACAACAACGCCACCATCTGGAACCGCGACCGGACGGTCGTGCCCAACGACTTCATCGTCGAGCTGAGCACCCCCGACTTCGAGCGGCTCAGCCCCTACTCCGGCCAGCTCGGCGACGAGCTCGCCGGCATGGTCCGCGACTACGCCAAGCAGCAGCGCTACACCTTCATGGGCCCGATCAAGGTGCACCTGGAGAAGGCGGACGACCTCGACACCGGCCTGTACCGGGTGCGCAGCCGCACGCTCGCCTCCTCCAGCAGCCAGCAGGCCGGCCCCGGAGGCGGCGCCGCCGCACCCGCCGCCCCGCAGGGCTCACGCCCCGGCGGCTACGGCTACCCGCCGTCCGCGGCACCCTCCGGCGCCCCGCCCATGCCGTCCGCGCCGCCCCCCGGCGGCCGTCCCGGCGGCTACGGCTACCCGCCCGCCGCGAGCGGCCAGCGGCCCCCGGCCGCCGGCGGACGCACCCGCCACTGGATCGAGATCAACGGCACCCGCCACCAGATCTCCCGCGCGACGCTCGTGATGGGCCGCAGCACCGACGCCGACGTGCGGATCGACGACCCCGGCGTCTCCCGCCGGCACTGCGAGATCCGGACCGGAACGCCCTCGACGATCCAGGATCTCGGATCCACCAACGGCATCGTGGTGGACGGGCAGCACACCACCCGCGCTACGCTCCGCGACGGCTCGCGGATCGTCGTGGGCAGCACCACCATCATTTACCGGCAAGCCGAAGGGTGAAGCGGGGGCAATGTCAGAGCTGACCCTCACGGTCATGCGGCTGGGTTTCCTGGCCGTACTGTGGCTGTTCGTGATCGTGGCCGTGCAGGTCATCCGCAGCGACCTGTTCGGTACGCGTGTCACGCAGCGCGGTTCGCGCCGCGAGGCAGGCAGGCAGCAGCAGGCCGCCGCCGCCCGCCAGGCGCCGCCGCAGCAGCGCCAGCAGCCCGCCGGAGGACGGCGCGGCCGCAACGCCCCCACCAAGCTGGTCGTCACCGAGGGCACCCTCACCGGCACCACGGTCGCGCTCCAGGGCCAGACCATCACCCTGGGCCGGGCGCACGACTCGACGATCGTGCTGGACGACGACTACGCCTCCAGCCGCCATGCCAGGATCTACCCGGACCGCGACGGCCAGTGGATCGTCGAGGACCTCGGCTCCACCAACGGCACGTACCTGGACCGGTCCCGGCTGACGACTCCCACACCGATTGCGCTGGGCGCGCCGATCCGCATCGGCAAGACCGTCATCGAGCTGCGGAAGTAGTGCTACATCATGGATAGGCGCGAGCGGAGCGAGCACGCAGTGGCGGGCCCCACCCCGGCCCCCCGCGCGCTCCCGACCGGAGGGTGGGCAGTGTGGCTCGACACGACCGGCTGTACCCGGAGCCGACAGGCGAGGTGCGCATGAGTCTGTCACTGCGCTTCGCGGCCGGATCGCACAAGGGCATGATCCGGGAGGGCAACGAGGACTCCGGTTACGCCGGCCCGCGCCTGCTCGCCATCGCCGACGGCATGGGCGGCGCCGCGGCCGGTGAGGTCGCCTCCTCCGAGGCCATCTCCACCATCGTCGCCCTCGACGACGACGTCCCCGGCTCCGACGTCCTCACCTCGCTCGGCACCGCCGTGCAGCGCGCCAACGACCAACTGCGCTCGATGGTCGAGGACGACCCCCAGCTGGAAGGCATGGGCACCACCCTGACCGCCCTGCTGTGGACGGGTCAGCGCCTCGGCCTGGTGCACGTCGGCGACTCGCGCGCCTACCTGCTCCGCGACGGCGTCCTCACCCAGATCACCCAGGACCACACCTGGGTGCAGCGCCTGGTCGACGAGGGCCGGATCACCGAGGAAGAGGCGACCACGCACCCGCAGCGCTCGCTGCTGATGCGCGCCCTCGGATCCGGCGACCACGTCGAGCCGGACCTGTCCATCCGCGAGGTCCGCGCCGGCGACCGCTACCTCATCTGCTCCGACGGCCTGTCCGGCGTGGTGTCCCACCAGACCCTGGAGGACACCCTCGCCAGCTACCAGGGCCCCCAGGAGACCGTCCAGAACCTCATCGAACTGGCGCTGCGCGGCGGCGGCCCGGACAACATCACGGTCATCATCGCCGACGTCCTCGACCTCGACACCGGCGACACCCTCGCCGGGCAGCTGTCCGACACCCCCGTCGTGGTCGGCGCCGTCGCCGAGAACCAGCACCAGTTGCACGACAACGGCATCATGCAGACCCCCGCCGGCCGCGCCTCCGGGCTCGGCCGCCAGGGACACGGCCGCAGCGGAGGCGGCGAGTTCGGCCCGCCCGGATCCGGCGACACCACCGGCTACATCCCGGCCACCGGCTTCGACTACGGCGACGACGACTTCACCAAGCCCCGTAAGAAGGGCCGGTGGCTGAAGAGATCCCTCTACGGCGCCCTCGCGCTCGCCGTCATCGGCGGCGGCCTCTACGGCGGATACCGCTGGACGCAGACGCAGTACTACGTCGGCACCGAGGACGAGCACGTCGCCCTGTACCGGGGCATCAGCCAGGACCTCGCCTGGGTCTCGCTCTCGAAGGTCGAGAAGGACCACCCCGAGATCGAACTCAAGTACCTGCCGCCCTACCAGCAGAAGCTGGTCGAGGCGACCATCCCCGAGGGCGGACTCAAGGACGCCCAGGCGAAGATCCAGGAACTGTCGGTGCAGGCCTCCGCGTGCAAGAAGGAGGCGCAGCGGCGCGACGCCGAGAGCAAGAACAACTCCAAGACCGGCGAAGGCGAGGCCGGGGGCACCACGGGAACCACTCCCGCCTCCTTCACGTCCAAGGCCACACCGACGCCGAACCCGTCCAGCCCGTCGGGTTCACCGTCGGCCCCGGAGAAGTCCACGCCCCCGACCACGACCGCACCCACTCCCAGCCCCGGCCCCAGCCTCTCGGAGGAAGAGCAGAAGGTCGTCTCGCTGTGCGGTAAGCAGTAGCCGTGAGAGGCCCTGTCACACGATGAGCGGTACGAATACGTCGCACTCGCCGACGAACCACACGTCCACGATCGGCGCCATCGGCGCGCCGAGCCGGCGCAACACCGAGCTCGCACTGCTGGTGTTCGCCGTCGTCATCCCGGTGTTCGCCTACGCCAACGTCGGCCTGGCCCTCCACGACTCGGTGCCGCCGGGCCTGCTGAGCTACGGGCTCGGGCTCGGCCTGCTCGCGGGCGTGGGCCATCTCGCCGTACGGAAGTTCGCGCCGTACGCCGACCCGCTGATGCTGCCGCTGGCGACGCTGCTCAACGGGCTCGGTCTGGTCATCATCTGGCGCCTGGATCAGTCGGAGAAGCTGCAGGCGAGCAAGCAGTTCGTAGAGGCGGCTCCCCGGCAGCTGCTGTACTCCGCGATGGGCGTCGCCCTGCTGGTGGTCGTGCTGCTCTTCCTCAAGGACCACCGGGTCCTGCAGCGCTACACGTACATCTCCATGGCCGGTGCGCTGTTGCTGCTGGTTCTGCCGCTCGTGCCCGGACTCGGCGCCAACATCTACGGCGCCAAGATCTGGATCAAGATCCCCGGCCTCGGCACGCTGCAGCCCGGTGAGTTCGCGAAGATCGCCCTCGCGGTGTTCTTCGCCGGCTACCTCATGGTCAAGAGAGACGCCCTGGCCCTGGCCAGCCGCCGCTTCGTGGGCCTGTACCTGCCGCGCGGCCGCGACCTCGGTCCGATCCTCGTCGTCTGGGTGATCTCGATCCTCATCCTCGTCTTCGAGACCGACCTCGGTACGTCCCTGCTGTTCTTCGGGATGTTCGTCATCATGCTGTACGTCGCCACCGAGCGGACCAGCTGGATCGTCTTCGGTCTGCTGATGTCCGCGGTCGGCGCCGTCGGCGTGGCGAGCTTCGAACCGCACATCCAGACCCGTGTGCAGGCCTGGCTGGACCCGATGCGCGAGTTCGAGCTGAGCCGGGCGGGCGAACTGGGCCACACCGAGCAGGCCATGCAGGCCCTGTGGGCCTTCGGCTCCGGCGGCACGCTCGGCACCGGTCTCGGACAGGGCAACTCCGACCTCATCGGCTTCGCCGCCAACTCCGACTTCATCCTCGCCACCTTCGGCGAGGAACTGGGCCTGGCCGGCGTCATGGCGATCATGCTGCTCTACGGCCTGATCGTCGAGCGCGGCGTGCGCACCGCCCTCGCGGCCCGCGACCCGTTCGGCAAACTGCTGGCCATCGGCCTGTCCGGCGCCTTCGCCCTCCAGGTCTTCGTCGTGGCCGGCGGTGTGATGGGCCTCATCCCGCTGACCGGTATGACGCTGCCGTTCGTGGCGTACGGCGGATCCTCCGTGATCGCCAACTGGGCCCTGATCGGCATCCTGTTGAGAATCAGCGACACGGCCCGCCGCCCGGCACCCGCTCCCGCCGCCAACCCCGACGCCGAGATGACCCAGGTGGTCCGCCCGTCATGAACAAGCCCCTGCGCCGGATCGCGATCTTCTGCGGCCTGCTCGTCCTGGCCCTGCTGATCCGTGACAACTGGATCCAGTACGTCCAGGCCGACGAGCTCAGGACCGACAAGAACAACCGCCGCGTCATCATCGAGCGCTACGCCTCCCCCCGCGGCGACATCATCGTCGACGGGAAGCCGATCACCGGTTCCGCCGAGACGCCGGGCAGCGACTTCAAGTTCAAGCGCACCTACAAGGACGGCCCCATGTGGGCGCCCGTCACCGGCTACGCTTCGCAGGCCTTCGGCGCCAGCCAGATCGAGAACCTCGAGGACGGCATCCTCACCGGCAACGACGACCGGCTGTTCTTCCGCAACACGCTCGACATGCTCACGGGCAAGAAGCAGCAGGGCGGCAACGTCGTCACGACGCTGAACGCCGCCGCGCAGAAGGCCGCGTACAACGGCCTGAAGCGACAGGGGGGCAAGGGCTCCGTCGTCGCCCTGGATCCGTCCACGGGCAAGATCCTCGCCCTCGCCTCCTACCCGTCCTACGACCCCTCCTCCTTCGCGGGCAACTCCACGTCGAAGGACGGCGGGGCCTGGAACAAGCTGCAGAAGAAGAACAACCCGAACGACCCGATGCTCAACCGGGCGCTGCGCGAGACCTACCCCCCCGGCTCCACCTTCAAGGTCGTCACCGCGGCCGCGGCGCTGGAGGACGGGCTGTACACGTCCGCCGACGCCAAGACGAACTCGCCGGACCCGTGGGTCATGACAGGCACCACCACCAAGCTGCCCAACGAGGGCAACATCCCCTGCGAGAACGCGACGTTGCGGGTCGCCCTCCAGTACTCCTGCAACACCGTCTTCGGCAAGATCGGCGCCGACCTGGGCAACGACAAGATGCTGGACATGGCAAAGAAGTTCGGCTTCGGCGAGGAGCACTTCACCCCGGTCCGCGCCAACGCCTCGGTCTTCTCCGACGACATGAACCCCTCGCAGACCGCGCTGTCCTCGATCGGTCAGTTCAACACCGCCGCGACCCCGCTGCAGATGGCCATGGTCGCCTCGGCCGTCGCCAACGACGGCAAGCTGATGAAGCCGTACATGGTGGACGAGCTCCAGTCGCCCGGCCTCGACCCCATCGAGAAGACCGACCCGAAGGAGCTGAGCCAGCCGCTGTCGGCGGAGAACGCCCAGATCCTGCAGTCGATGATGGAGACCGTCGTCGAGAAGGGCACCGGCTCCAACGCCAAGATCGACGGCGTCAAGGTGGGCGGCAAGACCGGTACCGCCCAGCACGGCGTCGACAACAGCGAGAACCCCTACGCCTGGTTCATCTCCTACGCCAAGGGCGAGGACGGCAGCTCGCCGGTCGCCGTGGCGGTCGTCGTCGAGGACGACAACGCCGTCCGTGACGACATCTCCGGCGGCGGCCTCGCGGCGCCGATCGCGAGGAACGTGATGGAGGCGGTCATCGACAGCAAGAAGTGACCCCGCTCACGCCTGCTTCACATCGGTGCACGTTGCGATACCGGTCCTGTATCGGCTGACGGGCTTGGCCAGGTCACACAAAGCGAGCCGGGTACGGTAGGCCCGGACGGCAGCCTCCGACCGTACAAGCGTGCCGGTCGGGACCGACGGAGAGGGCTGGTAGGTAGCTATGGAAGAGCCGCGTCGCCTCGGCGGCCGGTACGAACTGGGCCAGGTGCTCGGGCGTGGTGGCATGGCGGAGGTCTACCTCGCGCATGACACCCGCCTCGGCCGCACCGTGGCGGTGAAGACGCTGCGCGCGGATCTCGCGCGTGACCCTTCCTTCCAGGCACGGTTCCGCCGGGAGGCCCAGTCGGCCGCCTCGCTCAACCATCCCGCGATCGTCGCGGTCTACGACACGGGCGAGGACTACATCGACAACGTGTCGATCCCGTACATCGTCATGGAGTACGTGGACGGCTCGACGCTGCGTGAACTGCTGCACTCCGGCCGCAAGCTCCTGCCGGAGCGTGCCATGGAGATGACCATCGGCATCCTCCAGGCCCTCGAGTACTCCCACCGCGCGGGCATCGTCCACCGCGACATCAAGCCCGCGAACGTCATGCTGACGCGCAACGGCCAGGTCAAGGTCATGGACTTCGGCATCGCCCGCGCCATGGGCGACTCCGGCATGACGATGACGCAGACCTCCGCGGTCATCGGCACCGCCCAGTACCTCTCGCCGGAACAGGCCAAGGGCGAGCAGGTCGACGCCCGGTCCGACCTGTACTCGACCGGCTGTCTGCTCTACGAGCTGCTGACCGTCCGTCCGCCGTTCGTCGGCGACTCCCCGGTGGCCGTGGCCTACCAGCACGTCCGCGAGGAGCCGCAGTCCCCGAGCGTCTTCGACCCCGAGATCACGCCCGAGATGGACGCGATCGTGCTGAAGGCCCTCGTCAAGGACCCGGACTACCGCTACCAGTCGGCCGACGAGATGCGCGCCGACATCGAGGCCTGCCTGGACGGCCAGCCGGTCGCCGCCACCGCCGCCATGGGCGCCGTGGGCTACGGCGGCTACCCCGACGACCAGCCGACGACGGCCCTGCGCGCCGACTCCGGCGCCGGCGCCACATCCATGCTGCCCCCGATGAACCCGGACGACGGCGGCTACGGCTACGACGACCGCCCCGACCGCCGCCGCGGCCAGCAGCGCAAGTCCAACACCTCCACGATCCTGCTGGTGGTCGCGGGCATCCTCGTCCTGGTCGGAGCGATCCTGATCGGCCGGTGGGCGTTCAGCGGCGACGGAGGCGCGAGCAACGACAAGCTCGCGGCGCCCAACTTCGTCGGCGAGAAGCTGGCCGACGCCCAGCAACTGGCGAAGAACAGCGACCTCAAGCTGAGCACCACCAAAGAGCCCTGCGACGACCAGATCAAGGGCAACATCTGCAAGCAGAACCCGGAGCCCGGGGTCGAGGTCAACAAGGGCGACACCATCTCCCTGGTCGTGTCGACCGGGGCGCCGAAGGTGACCGTGCCGGACGTCACGGGCCTGACCTACGACAAGGCCAAGGCCCAACTCGAGGACAAGGGCTTCGAGGTCGAGCAGAAAACCGAGGAGTCCGACCGCACCCCCGGCGTGGTCACCGACCAGGATCCGAAGGGCGACACGGAGCAGGAGAAGGGCTCCACGATCACCCTGACCGTCGCCAAGGAGGCGGAGAAGTCCACCGTCCCGGACGTACTCGGCCAGAGCTGTGACGCCGCCAAGCAGCAGATGCAGGCCAGCGACCTGGTCGGCAACTGCACCGAGGTGGAGACCGACGACGACAACCAGGTCGGCAAGGTCATCCAGACCACCCCGCAGGCCGGCACGTCGGTCGACCCGAACTCCTCGGTCAACATCCAGATCGGCAAGAAGAAGCAGCAGCAGAAGGTCAAGGTCCCCCAGGTCGTCGGCCAGACCGTCGGCCAGGCCAAGCAGATCCTCGCGCAGCAGGGCTTCACCAACATCCAGTTCGCGGGCGGCAGCGACCAGAGCGACAACGCCCTGGTGGCCGGCCAGAACCCGGGTCCGAACCAGGAGGTCGACGACCCGGCGGCCACCACGATCACCCTCCAGACCGTCGGCGTCGGAGGCAACAACAACGGCGGCAACGGCAACGGCGGCATCTTCGGCGGCCTCAGCGGCAGCAACGAGGACGACTGACCCGCCCGCACCACACCGACCCACCCCAGAGCCCCCGGCCCCACAGAGACCGGGGGCTCTGCCGTGCACGGCCGACGACAGACCCGCAAAAGCGTGCGTCCATCGATCGTGTCTTCATATGTCCCGACTCGTTCACCGGGTGGGGTGGGGAATCGCAACCCGCCCCGGCCACACGAGCCGAAGGGCAGAACGTGATCAACGAAACGGCCTTGCTGGAATCACCGACCTTGCGCGGCAGCGTGCTCGCCCGCACGGACGTACTCGACAGGGTCAAGGCACTGTCGCTGCTGCCGGACGGGATGCATGTGACGACCGCGATGGTGGCGTCGTACTTCTCGGTGACGGTAGAAGTCATCCGCGCTCTCGTGCACGACCACCGTGCAGAACTCGAAGCGAGCGGCTATCGAGTTCTGACAGGGACAGAACTGAGTGACTTCAAGCAACTCAGTGGAATCCAGTCACGCACCCGATCCCTGGCCCTCTTCCCCCGGCGCGCCGTCCTCAACATCGCCATGCTCCTCCGAGACAGCGACGTCGCACGTCAGGTGCGTGTGTACCTCCTCGACACGGAGTACCTGACACGCACACAGCCTGTGGAAAACCCCGCCCCGATGGACGCCGCCTCCCTCGACGCCCGCATCGACCAGCGCATCACCCACGTCCTGGGCACAACCGTCGTCCCCATGTTCAACGCCCTGATCGAAACCTCGGGCGAGCACCGGCGAGAGCTCATCGCCCTCCGGGCAGGCGTCCAGCACATCGAAAAGCGACTCCGGCAGCACCACACCCGGCTGCAGCGGCTGGAAAGCCCACGGGAGGACCGTCCCCTCGCCGGAGTCATGGCCGCCATGGACGCCATGAACGGGCGCGAGTTCGAAGAACACGTCGCCGGACTGCTCCGCCGTGACGGCTGCACCGACGTCGTCCTGCAAGGCGGCGGAAGGGACCGGGGCATCGACATCACCGCGCGCACGGCCGACGGGCGGCGCCTCGTCGTCCAGTGCAAGAGGTTCGCACCCCACCTCTCCATCACCAGCCCCGAAGTCCAGAAGTTCCTCGGCGCCGCCAAGGTCCTGCACGACTCCGAGGCGGCCCTGTTCGTGGCGACATGCCCCTTCACCCGCGACGCCCTCAACATCGCCGCCGAAAGCGGCATCACCACCGTCCACCGCGGGCTGCTCGAGGAATGGAGCGGCGGGACGCCCCTAGACGTCCTGGAGTAGCGGCCCGAGCGCCGAAAAGGCCCGAAGTCGCAAGAGAAAGTTGCGGCTTCGGGCCTCCGTCATGCTAGCGGCCCAACGCCCCCGAAGAAGGCGGTCAGCCCAGTTCCTTCGGCGGTGTCCGATCCCCGTCCACCTTCTCCACCCGCTCCAGCTCGCCCCACACGACATACCGGTACGTGCTCGTGTACAGCGGCGTGCAGGTCGTCAGCGTGATGTAGCGGCCCGGCTTCTTCCTGCCGGACTCCTTCGGGATCTTGGAGAGGACCTCGACGTTGAACTTCGAGGTCTCGGGGAGGATGCCGTAGACCTTGTAGACGAACCACTTGTCCTTCGTCTCGAAGACGATGGGGTCGCCCTTCTTGATCTTGTCGATGTTGTGGAACTTCGCCCCGTGCCCGTCGCGGTGGGCGGCGAGGGAGAAGTTGCCGTCCTTGCCCGACATCGGCAGCGTCGCCTTGACGGGATCGGTGTAGTAGCCGGCCACGCCGTCGTTGAGGATCTTGTTCGACGTGCCCTTCTCGACCAGGACCTCGCTGCCACTCATCGCGGGCACGTGCAGAAAGCCGATGCCGTTCTTGGTGTCCAGCGCACCAGGGCCGCCCCGGCCGTGCGCCCAGTCCTCACGGACCTTGTCGGCCTGCCTGCCCGCCGCGCGGTCGGCGACCACGTTCGTCCACCACAACGAGTAGACGACGAACAGGCCGAGGACCAGGCCCGCGGTGATGAGGAGTTCCCCGAAGAAGCTGACCGCCATGGCGATCGGGCCGGGCCTGCGACGTGCCGCAGGCGGCCGGGACGCCCCGCCGGTGTGCTTCTCGTGGTCGGTGTCGGTGGTCGCTGCCACTGGTCATCTGCCCTTAACTGACGAGCGCATCCGGCTTGCCCTTGCTGCGCGGCCGTTCCTCGACCATCTTGCCCCAGACGATCATCCGGTACTTGCTGGTGAACTCCGGCGTGCACGTGGTCAGCGTGATGTAGCGGCCGGGCTTGGTGAATCCGGAACCCGTGGGCACCGGATTCAGGACACTCGTGTTGCTCGGCGACGTCACCGGCAGGATCGACGCCATCTTGTAGACGAAATACTCGTCCTGCGTCTCCACGACGATCGGATCGCCCGGAGCGAGCTTGTTGATGTACCGGAACGGTTCTCCGTGGGTGTTGCGGTGACCCGCCAGCCCGAAGTTCCCGCTCTTATCGCCGGGCATCGCCGTCTTCAGCGCACCCTCGGCGTAGTGACCGACCATGCCCCGGTCGAGCACGCCCTTGCTGCCGGTGCCCTCGGCGATCGGAACGACCACGTCCAGCTTCGGGATGTGCAGGATGGCGAAGCCCTGCCCCGGTTCGAACGCCCCAGGGTTGCGCTTGCCGCTCGCCCAGTCGTTCTGAAGACTGCTGGCCTCCTGGCCGGCCTGGGCATGCGCCCGGACGTTCGTCCACCACAGCTGATAGGTGACGAACAGCAGCATCAGCACGCCGGTGGTGATGAACACCTCTCCTATCGCCCGGCTCGCGACGACCGCCGCACCCGGCTTGCGCGCCCGCGCCTGCCGCCGAGCCTCGACCCGCGACAGCGGCGCCCGCGACGAGCTGCCCGCGCCGGTGTCGCGGCCGCCGTGAGCGGCCGACGGGGCGTCCGAAGCACCACCATGGCGCCCGTGACGGCGCTTGGCGGCCTTCCTGCGGGCCGCGCGCCCTCCATGGGCGGGCCCGTCCTGCCGCGAGGCGGAAGAGCCCGCAGAACCCCTTGTGGAGTCGCCGGCCTCCGGCGGTGGATCCGGTAGCCGCAGCGCCACCGTCTCCTCGTCGGCGGGCGGCAGATACGCCTCCTCCGGGACGGGTGCGTACGACGCGTACGGCTGCTGCGGCTGCGACTGCGGGGACACACCGTACGTCTCCCCGCCCGACCACTCCTCGAACGCACCCCGCGCCCCGTACGACTGCTGCCCGTACGAGGTGTCGGACTCGCGCTCGGGGCGCAGGGCGGTCACGCCGAAGCCCTGCCCACCACCGGGGCGAGCCCGGCCGACCTCGCCACCGCACCCTGGTCGCCGCACTCCACCAGCCAGTTGGCCAGCATCCGGTGCCCATGCTCGGTCAGCACCGACTCCGGATGGAACTGCACGCCCTCGACCGGCAGTTCCCGGTGCCGCAGGCCCATCACGATGCCGTCGTGCGTGCGCGCGGTGACCTCCAGCTCCGCCGGGACCGTGGCGGGCTCGGCGGCCAGCGAGTGGTAACGCGTCGCCGTGAAGGGAGAGGGCAGGCCGGCGAAGACACCGCCACCGTTGTGCTCGACCAGGGAGGTCTTGCCGTGCAGCAGCTCGGGCGCCCGGTCCACCACACCGCCGTACGCCACCTGCATCGACTGCATGCCCAGGCAGACACCGAAGACCGGGACACCCGTGCCGGCGCAGTGCCGGACCATGTCGACGCACACACCGGCCTGCTCGGGCGTGCCGGGACCCGGAGAGAGCAGGACCCCGTCGAAACCGTCCTGCGCGTGCGCCGTCGACACCTCGTCGTTGCGCAGGACCTCGCACTCGGCACCGAGCTGATAGAGGTACTGGACCAGGTTGAAGACGAAGCTGTCGTAGTTGTCGACGACGAGAATGCGCGCGCTCACTGGTTGTCCACCGTCACATCGTTGAAGGGCAGCAGCGGTTCCGCCCACGGGAAGACGTACTGGAAGAGGACGTAGACCACGGCCACGACCAGGACGAGTGAGATCACTGCCTTCACCCACGTGTTCCCCGGCAGATGCCGCCAGATCCAGCCGTACATGCCGTCCCTTCCGTCGTACCACGGCACCAGACCCACGCCGTACAGCCACCAGACTAACGGCGCAGCGCCTCCGGTTTCCCGGCCTCCACGGGCTGGGTGGAGTCCAGGTGCGCCCAGACGATCAGACGGTGACTGTGCCCCCACTCCGGTTCGCACGTGGTCAGCGTCAGATAACGGCCCGGCCGCTCGTACCCGGATGTACGTGGGACAGGGTCGATCACCTCGATGTCCGAGGGCACTGTTTTGTAGGGTCCTTTGTCGATCCGATACGTGAACCAGGTCGTGCCGTCCGTCAGCACCACGGCGTCACCCCGCCTGAGCTCGGGAAAGTCCTTGAACGGGTCGCCGTAGGTGCGGCGGTGACCGGCGACCGCGAAGTTCCCCCGCTGCCCGAGCTGGGCCGTCTCGGCGTAATGGCCCAGACCCTTCTTCAGCGTGCCGGTGGCGGTGCCTTCGAGCACGGGCTTGTTCCACGTGAAACCGAGCCGCGGGATGTACATGATCGCGAAAGGCCTGCCCTTGGCATAGGGCGCGGGTTCCGCCGGACCCACAGGGGAGCCGGCGGCCGGCGTCCGGGGCCGGGACCACTCCTTCCGGAGCAGGTCGATCTGGTCGTCCATGACGCCGTCGGCCTTCACACCGGTCCAGAAGAGCACATAGACGACGAACAGCACGATCAGGCTGCCGACGGTGATACACAGCTCGCTGACGGTCCTGACGATCACGCGCACCGGCAGCTCCCCCGGTCCGGCTACTGCTCCACGGGCTTCGCGTAATGCAGATCCACTGTGCCCGAGTAGCCGGGCAGAGTCACCGGCCCGTTCTCCTCGACCTTCCAGCCGAGCCCGTAGACATTGACGTAGACCATGTAGTTCTGGATCGCCGGGGAGGCCGCAAGCGCCTTCTGCAGCTTGCCCGGATCACCGACCGCCGTGATCTTGTACGGCGGTGAGTAGACGCGGCCCTGGAGGATCAGGGTGTTGCCCACACAGCGCACGGCGCTGGTGGAGATCAGCCGCTGGTCCATGACCTTGATGCCCTTGGCCCCGCCCTGCCACATCGCGTTCACCACGGCCTGCAGGTCCTGCTGGTGGATGACCAGGTAGTCGGGCTGCGGCTCGGGGTAGCCGGGCAGCTTGGCGGTGGCGTCCGGCGGGGCGTCGTTGAGCGTGACCGTGAGCGATTCACCCTTGAGCTGCTGCGTGCCCGCACGCTTTTCCAGGGCCGAGAGCTTGTCGTCCTCCGCCTTGGTGCTGCCGTCGTCACGCTCGGCGAGGGCCTCTATGTCCTGGCGCAGCGTGCCGTTGGTCTCGTCCAGCTCGCCGTTCTCCCGGCTGCGCTCGTGGATCAGGTCGGACAGCTTCAGCAGCGAGCTGTCAGTCCGGATGTTGGTGCCCTTGGCGGTGTCGAAGCTGGTGAAGAAGATGAGCCCCGCGAGAGCGAACACCGCCGCCGTGAGGACACGCACGGGCCGAAAACGGCGCTCACGCTCAGGGGTGGATCCCGTCCCGGGGGAGTCGGCAGAATTGCTCAACGTACCCTTATCTCCTTCGGCGCGGCGGAAGCACTACGCTAACGGACGCCCGGGGGAGCAATCGGAGTCCCCTCACGCTGCCCCGAGACCGACCCAGTTACCTGCGCGGCCACGCAGCGCATCGACAGGAGAGACCCTCGTGCCGAAGTCACGTATCCGCAAGAAGGCCGACTACACGCCGCCGCCTGCCAAGCAGACGACCGCCATCAAGCTGACCAACCGTGCCTGGGTCGCGCCGGTCATGCTGGCCATGTTCCTCATCGGTCTGGCCTGGATCGTCGTCTTCTACGTCACCGACGGATCGCTGCCCATCGACTCGCTGGGCAACTGGAACATCGTGGTGGGCTTCGGCTTCATCGCCGCCGGATTCGGTGTCTCGACCCAGTGGAAGTAGCGGTCACCGCACGGTGAACGCAGCTCTGCCCAGGGGTGTTCGTTGAGTTATCCACAGCGGTTTTCCACATGGGGATAATGAAGACGATCTGTGGATAACCAGTTGGACGTTGACGCCGGTATGACGGAAGTACCGGCACTCGAAAACTTGTTCGCCCCCTGCGTGACCTGCGGAAACGCAGGCCGGTGACAGGGGGCACATGTGTTCCCGCACCGTATGCACAAGATCCGACACCCGCTGTGGACAACGCCTGGTCAGACGAGCTGCGCCGTCCTCAGAACGGTCATGAGCACGACCACACCCAGGACCAGGGCGCAGGTGCCGTACTGGACCAGTGCGCGGCGCTCCCGCGGGGCGTGGACCATGGCGTATCCGACGACAACACCGGCGACCAGGCCTCCGATGTGGGCCTGCCAGGAGATGTTGAACCCCGGGCTGAAGGTGAAGATCAGGTTGATCACCAGCAGCGCGATGATCGGCCGCATGTCGTAGTTGAGCCGGCGCATCAGCACGGCGGTGGCACCGAACAGGCCGAAGATCGCGCCGGAGGCGCCCAGGGTGGCCGTGTTCGGGGACGCGAGCAGGTAGGCGAGCGCGCTGCCCGCGAGGCCGGAGATGAAGTAGAGCGCGAGATAGCGAGCACGCCCGAGGGCTGCCTCGAGCGGGCCGCCGAGCCACCACAGGCTGAGCATGTTGAACGCGATGTGCCAGATCTCCTGGTGCGTGAACATCGACGTCACCATGCGGTACCACTCGCCTCCCGCCACGCCCTGTGTGGGCGTGAAGGGCGCCGGCGGCCAGGCGCCGAGCAGGACGATGTCGTTGAGCAGCGACTCGTGGACCTGGACGGCGATGAACACGGCCAGGTTGATCCCGATGAGGATCTTGGTCAGCAGTCGGGGGTCGGCGGCGATGGAGCCGCCCGCGATCGTGCGGGGCATGGCGGCCGTGGGCGAGTGGCCCGTGCCGGAACCGGTGCGGACGCACTCGGGGCACTGGAAGCCGACGGAGGCGTTGACCATGCACTCGGGGCAGATGGGGCGCTCGCAGCGCGTGCAGCGGATGCCTGTCTCGCGGTCCGGGTGGCGGTAGCACATGGGGACGCTGTGGGCGTCCTGCGGGCTGCCCGCAGCCTGGTCGTCCATGGTCTCCCCTAGGTCGTGTGAGAAAAGCCCGCCCCGCCCATCCTTACGGATGAGCGGGGCGATTGGTTCCCTGCGGAAGCCGTCGCTCTCAGCGGGTCTCGATGACGACCGACTCGATGACCACGTCGTTCAGCGGCCGGTCGGTGCGCGGGTTCGTCTGGGTCGTGGCGATGGTGTCCACGACCTTCTGGCTGGCCGGGTCGGTGACCTCGCCGAAGATGGTGTGCTTGCGGTTCAGCCACGCCGTCGGGGAGACGGTGACGAAGAACTGCGAGCCGTTGGTGCCGGGGCCGGCGTTGGCCATGGCCAGCAGGTAGGGCTTGTCGAAGCGCAGGTCCGGGTGGAACTCGTCCTCGAACTGGTAGCCGGGGCCGCCGGTGCCGTTGCCCAGCGGGTCACCGCCCTGGATCATGAAGCCGCTGATCACCCGGTGGAAGACCGTGCCGTCGTAGAGCTTGTCCGTGGTCTTCTGGCCCGTCTCCGGGTGGGTCCACTCCCGCTCGCCCTGGGCGAGCTCGACGAAGTTCTTGACCGTCTTGGGCGCGTGGTTCGGCAGAAGCCGGACTTCGATGTCGCCGTGATTGGTCTTCAGGGTGGCGTAGAGCTGCTCGGCCACGATCTGCCTTCCGTTGTCTTTCCGTGACCCCCTGATCCTCGCACGGTCCGGCTGTCGCGTCGCCCGGCCTCGGTGCAGCGGGGGAAACCCTCGGCGGGTGTCCGCGGAAATTCTGGCCAGTCGTCCCGGGGCGGGGGCGCTGGGCGGCGATCCGTGGCATTGTCGACGACAAGCTCCTGTTGCCCCCTATTCATCCGCTATTGCGCGTGATCGGCTCCGGATGCCGACTTGCGTGACCCGGATGCCCTTCCGCGCATGCCTGGTCGTGCGCCAGGAGGCATGATCCGTAAAAGGGTGGAAAGTCGAAATACCGTACGCCACCGAGGAGGAGGAACCCGTGACCCGCATCGACAGCGTGCGCGCCGCGACTGGTTCGGCGAAGGACAGCGTGCTGCACGCCGCGGAAGTGGTGGCGCCCTACGCCGACACGGCCAAGGACAGGGCCGCGCACTACGCACACGAGGCACGCGTACGGCTAGCGCCCAAGGTGACGCAGGCCGCAGGGCAGGCGCGCGTCCAGTACGGCACGTATGTGCAGCCGTATCTGGAGCAGGCCCGCACGCATGTGCCGCCGAAGGTCGACCAGGCCGCCCAGGACGCCGCTGAACGAACCCGCAAGGCCGCCCGCCAGGCGGCGGAGTACTCCAGGCCGAGGATCGAGCAGGCGGTGGCCGCGGCCGTGCCCGTCACGACCGAGGCCGCGGCCCGGAGTGCGGCCGCCCTGGCCGCGCTGCGCGGCCAGGTCACGTCCAAGGAGATCCAGAAGCTGGTCCGCAAGCACGAGCGGCGGGCCAGGGCCGGCAAGGCCATGAAGACGCTGGTGATCTTGGGCGCTGTCGCGGGCGGTGCTTTCGCCGCGTGGAAGTGGTGGGACAAGCAGGCCAACCCGGACTGGCTGGTGGAGCCGCCGGCGGCGACGGAGGTCCCTGAGTCGGGGCACCTGTCGTCCGTGGACGGCACCGGCCCGTCGGTCCTGGACCCGGAGGTCGAGGCCAAGCAGGCTGAGGACGAGGCCTCTCGGGGCGACGACCGGTCCTGAGGGCGCACCGGATTCAACAGCTCGGCGGGGCGGGAGACTTGAGGGTCTCCCGCCCCGCCGAGCTGTTTCACGTGAAACACCGGCCGCCCGGGGCCGCCCCGGTACGTGAAAAATGCCCTCCGATACTGCGTTTCCGCAGTTCGGAGGGCATTTCCGGAGGTGGAGCCTAGGGGAGTCGAACCCCTGACATCTGCCATGCAAAGACAGCGCTCTACCAACTGAGCTAAGGCCCCGTGAGGGTACGTCCGGCCGGAGAAACCGCATCCCGGCGGGCGTCGGAGACCAGAGTACCGGGTCACCCCCGTGGTTCCGCAAAAAGATTGGGGGTCCCCGTCGCCGACCACTCTCCGTAAGATGCTCGGCGTGGTTCGCTACCGCGAACCGCCGTACATGGGGAAGCGATGGGGAGACGCAATGGACGCCGCACAGCAGGAAGCGACCGCAAGAGCGCGGGAACTGCAGCGGAACTGGTACGGGGAGCCGCTGGGGGCGCTCTTCCGTAGGCTCATCGACGATCTTGGTCTCAACCAGGCTCGTCTCGCGGGGGTTCTGGGACTGTCCGCGCCGATGCTGTCGCAGCTGATGAGCGGTCAGCGGGCTAAGATCGGCAATCCGGCTGTCGTGCAGCGGGTGCAGCTGCTGCAGGACCTGGCGGGGCAGGTCGCGGACGGGAGCGTGAGTGCCGCCGAGGCCACCGAGCGCATGGAGGAGATCAAGAAGTCACAAGGGGGGTCGGTGCTCAGCAACACCACTCAGACGACGAGCAGTTCGGGGGCGCCCACGGTCAAGCGGGTCGTCCGCGAGATCCAGTCGCTGCTGCGGTCGGTGGCGGCGGCGGGCGACATCATCGATGCCGCCGACACCCTCGCCCCGACCCATCCGGAACTGGCAGAGTTCCTCCGGGTCTACGGCGCGGGCCGCACCTCGGACGCCGTCACGCACTACCAGTCCCACCAGAGCTGATCCCACCGCCCGGCGCCGAAGGGGGTTCGGCAGCGGGCTGAGGGTGAGGTGACGGGGGACGCGTCGCGGACGGACGGGCACGAGGGGGCGTGTTCCGTACGGGGGACCGGTCGACGCGAGGGGGATGTACCGCTCGTCGAAGGACTCGGGGGAGTCGGGGAAGTCGGGGGACTCTCGCGATCCAAGAGATCCAGGGGTTTCAGGGGTTTCAGGGGGCTGTTTCGCCCGTCGGGGAGTCGTAGCGCTCGCCGAGGGGGAGGCAAGGGGGGAAGCCGCAGGGGGAGGAGCGACGTACAGCCATGGGTGAGGTCTTCGCCGGCCGGTACGAACTGGTCGACCCGATCGGACGCGGAGGGGTCGGCGCCGTCTGGCGCGCCTGGGACCATCGCCGCCGTCGCTACGTGGCCGCCAAGGTCCTGCTCCAGAGCGACGCGCACTCGCTGCTGCGCTTCGTCCGGGAACAGGCCCTGCGGATCGACCATCCCCATGTACTGGCTCCCACCAGTTGGGCCGCCGACGACGACAAGGTCCTGTTCACCATGGATCTGGTCGCGGGCGGTTCCCTGGTCCATCTCGTCGGGGACTACGGTCCCCTCCCACCGGCCTTCGTCTGCACCCTGCTCGACCAGTTGCTGGCGGGCCTGGCAGCGGTGCACGCGGAGGACGTCGTGCATCGTGACGTGAAACCCGCCAACGTGCTGCTGGAGGCCACCGGCACGGGCCGGCCGCGGCTGCGGCTGTCCGACTTCGGTATCGCGATGCGGCTGGGCGAGCCCCGCCTGACGGAGACCAACCTCGTCGTCGGGACGCCCGGTTATCTCGCGCCCGAGCAGATGATGGGCGCCGAACCGGACTTCCCCGCCGACCTGTTCGCCGTGGGGCTGGTCGCGCTGTATCTGCTGGAGGGGGCCAAGCCGGACAGCAAGGCGCTCATCCAGTACTTCGCCGAGCATGGGACGCCCGGTGCGCCCAAGGGCATCCCGGAGCCGTTGTGGCAGGTGGTGGCCATGTTGCTCCAGCCGGATCCGGCGGCCCGGTTCCGTACGGCCACGGGGGCACGCAAGGCGCTCGCCGCCGCCGCGGAGCTCCTGCCGGAACCGGGGCCGGACGACGAGCTGATCGAGATCTTCGACCAACTCGGCCCGCTTCCAGGGGGGTTCGCTCCCGAGGGGCCGCTGGAGAGGGCGAAGGGGCTGGGGCCGAGGCAGGGGCTGCCCGGCTCCTCGGG
>NZ_JAIGQA010000239.1:0-10402 GCF_019733245.1 Streptomyces sp. WAC04114 | reverse complement strand
CCGTACGTCCCGTACCCCACGGTCCCGACGGCGGCGGCCGCGCCGGCCCCACCCGCCGTCTCTTCGTCTCCCGGGTCGTCGCGGGGGCCGCCGCGGCCGCCGCCGTCGGGACCGTGGGGTACGGGACGTACGGCGTGCTCCGCGGGCCCAAGGTCAAGCGGGTCACCGTGCCGCTGGCCAAGCTGCCGCGCGCCGCGCATGGGTACCGGATCGCCGTGGTCAGCGACGTGCACCTCGGCCCGGTCCTGGGACGCGGCTTCGCGCAGAAGGTCGTCGACACGATCAACGCCACCCAGCCCGACCTGATCGCGGTCGTCGGCGACCTGGTCGACGGCAGTGTGAAGGACCTCGGCCCCGCGGCCGCTCCGCTCGCCCAGCTGAGGGCCCGTCACGGCTCCTACTTCGTCACCGGCAACCACGAGTACTTCTCCGGCGCCGGGCAGTGGGTCGAGGAGGTCCGCCGTCTGGGCATCAACCCCCTGGAGAACGCCCGGAGGGAGATGCCGTACTTCGACCTGGCCGGAGTCAACGACGTCGCCGGCGAGGACGAGGGCCAGGGCCCCGACTTCGCGAAGGCGCTCGGCGACCGCGACACCGCACGCGCGTGCGTCCTGCTCGCCCACCAGCCCGTCCAGATCCACGACGCCGTCGAGCACGGCGTCGACCTCCAGCTCTCCGGCCACACCCACGGCGGCCAGCTCTGGCCGGGCAACCTCATCGCGTCCGGCGCCAACCCCACCCTCGCGGGCCTGGACCGCTACGGCGACACCCAGCTCTACGTCTCGCGCGGCGCCGGCGCCTGGGGCCCGCCCACCCGCGTGGGCGCCCCGTCGGACATCACCGTGATCGAGCTGGCTTCCAGGCAGGCCTGACGCCGCCCCCACCCTGTGAGAACGCTGTGAAAGCGGACCGGAACGGTATCTGCCGGACGGCACGGGCGGGTTCCGCCTGCGGCGCCTCACCGGCCTCTGACGGCCGGCCCCGGAATCAGGAGTCGGAGCGCCGGGCCGCCGGGTCGGGGATGGCGTTCGTCATGCCCGGCAGGAACTCCGTGAACAGCTCGTGCACCTCGCGCACGAGGGGCCGCAGCACCCGGAAGCGGGCCAGGGCTACGCCCCGCGCGGTGAGCCGGGCGCCGCGCTCGGCCAGCCGGTAGCTGCGCTCGCGCCCCTCGGTGCGGTCGAAGATCCAGTACAGGACCAGCCCCATCTGGGACAGCCACATCAATTCGGGGAGGATGTCCCGCAGTTCCTCGGGCACCTTGGTCTTCGTGGCCCCGGCGAGCACCTCCCGGTGGACGCTGATGGCCTCCTCGCGCGCGTGCTCCGACTCCGGCGAGAAGGGGCTGAGCGGGCTGTCCGGGTCGGCGGCGTTCTTGAAGAACTGCACCGCGAACTCGTGGTAGGGCGCGGCGATGTCCAGCCAGGCCCGCAGCACCCCGGCGAGACGGGTCTCCAGGTCGCGCTCGCGGTCCAGGATCTCCCGGACCGCCACCTGGTGCTCGGCGGCGATCCGGTCGTAGAAGCCCTGGATCAGGTGCTCCTTGCCCGCGAAGTAGTAGTACGCGTTGCCGACGGAGACCCCTGCCTCCTTGGCGATGGCCCGCATCGTCGTCTTGTCGTAGCCGCGCTCCTGGAACAGCCGCATGGCCGTCTCCAGGATCAGGGCGCGGGTCTGCTCGGACTTGGTGGGGGTGGCGCCGTCGTCGGGGCCGTCGTTCTTCGCGGGCACGGAAAGAGAGCCTAACGTCAGCACGGGTGCGGCTACCGAGGGGCGCAGCTGCCGTCGGAGCAGCCGGGCGCGGTGTGGGTCCAGCCTGTGCCGGGGGCGTACGACCAGCCGTCCGCGCGCCGGTACATCTGGCCGCCCCACTGTGCGCCGCCGCGCTGCCCCCGGTGCGCCTGCGCCCCGCGCCACTTGGCGGTGGCGAGCACCGCGCCCCTGGCCAGCAGGGCGCCGGAGGGGGTGCTCAGCCGGTGGGCGAGCGGCCGGTGTTCGCGCAGCGCCCACAGGGTGACCACCCAGGCGGCGGGGCCCCGGTAGACCTGCCCGGCGTCGCCGACGACGGTGATCTCGTCGAGAGTGGCGCCGTGGTCGAGGCCGGGGAAGCGCCGCCGGGCCTCCTCGGAGCCGGCCGGGACCGGCTCCAGCGGCACCAGCTGGGGCTGCCGCAGGAGCCAGTCGCGCAGGAACGCGCACAGGGAGCACTCGGCGTCGTACAGGACGGTGAGCCGGCGGACCGGTGCGGGTGCGTTCCCGCCGGTCGCGGTCGTGCCGGTCGCGTTCGTGCCGGTGGCGTTCACGTGGGCCTCCTCCGCTCAGGCCTGCGCCTGCGGGGCCACCCAGCCCTGCGGCGGCACCGGGGGCACCTGCTCCCGCTCCATGGCGCCCCGGCGCCGGATCCGGTTGAGCACGTAGACGTTGGCCAGGTGCATCACGCCGAGCACCAGCAGCACCACGCCGAGCTTGGTCGACAGGGCCTCGAAGATGCCGCGGGCGTCGGTGATGGTCTCGTCGTCGCTCAGGTACAGCGCGACGAACCCGAGGTTGACGAGGTAGAAGCCGACCACCAGGAGGTGATTCACGGCGTCGGCGAGCTTCTCGTTGCCGTGCAGCACGTCGGCCAGGAAGACCCTGCCGTTCCGGCTGAGCGTGCGGGCCACCCAGATGGTCAGACCGATGCTGACCAGCAGGTAGATGACGTAGGCGATGACCGTGCGGTCCATGGCTCCAGCCCTTCTTGAACACGTTCAAAACGCTGTCGGGGATGACTCTAGACCTACTTTTGAACATGTTCAACACAAGGGCCCGGGGGGATTGTCAGTGGTGCCTCGTACTGTCGTCGGCATGGGAATCGTGACGTTCGTCGACGAGACGACGGCGGGGGAGCGGCGCACGGCCTGGGGGCTGGAGATCGCCGAAGAGCGGCTGACCGTACGGGAACTGATCCGGCGCCGGGTGTTCCAGGAGGTCGCCGAGTACAACGCCCGCACGCCGGAGGTCTTCCAGGGCCTGGTGCAGCCGGAGGACGCCGAGCGCGTGGTGAACGGCTACCAGGTGCGCACGCCCCGCCGGATCGACCCCGAGGCGCAGACGGCCCTGGCGGAGCGGGCCTTCGCGGGGAACGGCTTCCTGGTGCTGGTGGGTGACCGTCAGGTCACCGACCCCGACGAGGAGATCGAGCTGACGCTCGGCACCGAGGTCACCTTCCTGAAGCTCGTCCCCCTGGTCGGTGGCTGATGAACTCCTTCCGCACACCCCGGTCGCACACGGACCGGCTGCGCAACCGGATCGCCGACGGCGACATCGGCCGGGTCGCCGACGAGGCGCTGCGCGTCATGGACTCCAGCCGCGGCGCCTGGGGAGCGGGCTGGGAGAAGGTGCTGGACCAGCTCCGCGCCCTGTCGGCCGAGCACCGCCGCGAGCTGCTGCATGCCCTGGCCGACCGCTTCCACCAGGCCGGTGACGACACCGAGGCCCGCTGCCGCCATCTCGCCCTGTGCACCCTGATCGCCGAGGGCCTCGACGGCGCGGAGCCGCTCGCCGACGATCCACTGGCCGCCGAGCGACGCAAGGCCCTGGACGACCTCGCCCGCTGCCGGTCCTTCTGGTACGTGACCCGCTTCGAGGTCCTGGTCCGGGCCGAACTGGCCGTGGGCCGTCCTCTCCCGGCCCCCGTGGTGGCCGTCGTTCGCCGCGCGGCCCTGGACGCCTACCGCGGGGCCGACCTCGTCGTGCTGGCCCGGCAGCTCACCGACCCCGTGCTCAACGTCGGCGAGGCCTGGGCGGAGCAGGCCCTGGGCGATGCCACGACCCCCGACTGGCAGGCCCTGCTGGCCCACGCCCTCACCGCCACCGCCTCGAAACCCACCGCCAAGTGGGACGAACAGGCCCGCGCCCTGCTGAACACCCTCGGCACCGATCGCGTCCGTGACACGGTCCTGGCCTGGCTCGCTCTCGTCGGCCGCCCCCGCTCCCTCCCCCTGGAACGCCAGGAGTGGGAGCCGGACATCAACAACGCCTACGACCCGTACAACGCGACGGCCCTGCGCGGCCTGGCCTGGCTCCTCTCCCTGCTGCCGCCCCACACCGGCACGGCCCGGGCCCTGGGCGCCCTGGTCGAGACGTCACTGAAGAAGGTCGCGGGCCTCGGCCCCCGCAATCCGAAGGTCGCCAACGCCGGTGTCATCGCCCTGGCCCGCATCGATTCCGAGGCGGCCCTGGCCGAACTCGCCCGGCTGGCCACCCGCGTGACGTACAAGAACACGGCCAAGCTCCTCGACACGGCCCTGGAGGCCCGGGCCACCGCACTCGGCCTCAGCCGCGAGGAGATCGAGGAACTGGCCGTCCCGGCGTACGGCCTGACGGACGTCGGCCACGCCGAACACCACCTGGGCGAGGCGACGGCACTCCTCGACGTCCGCGGTTCGCGAGCCCTGCTGAGCTGGCGCAACGCCGCCGGCAAGCCGGTCAAGTCCGTGCCGGCGGCCGTGAAGCGCGACCACCCGGACGACCTGAAGGACCTCAAGTCGGCGGTCAAGGACATCGACAAGATGCTCTCGGCGCAGAGCGAGCGCCTGGACCGCCAGTTCCTCGCCCGCCGCACCTGGCCCTACGCCACGTGGCGCGAGCGCTACCTCGACCACCCGCTCGTCGGCACCCTGGCCCGCCGCCTGCTGTGGACGATCGACGGCGTGACGGCCGGCTACGCGGAGGGCGAGCTGCGGACCCTGTCCGACGACCCCCTGCGCCCGGGCACGCGGGTCGAACTCTGGCACCCGGCCGGCCGCGAACCCGCGGAGATCGTCGCCTGGCGCGACTGGCTGGAGCGGCACGGCATCACCCAGCCGTTCAAACAGGCCCACCGCGAGATCTACCTGCTCACGGACGCCGAGCGCGCCACCGGCAGCTACTCCAACCGCTTCGCGGCCCACGTCCTGCGCCAGCACCAGTTCCACTCCCTGGCCGCGATCCGCGGCTGGCACAACAAGCTGCGCCTGTGCGTCGACGACTCCGCCCCGCCCGCCACCCGCGAGCTGCCCCAGTGGGGCCTGCGCGCCGAGTACTGGATCGAGGGCGACGGCGAGGAGTACGGCGTCGACACCACCGAATCCGGCAGCTATCTGCGCCTGCGCACCGACCAGGTCCGCTTCTACCCGATCGACGCCCCGCAGAACTCGGCCCACTGCTCCGGCGGCGCATACGCCATGTGGCTTCGCGACGGCCAGGACCCGGTCGACCCGATCCCCCTGGCGGACATCCCGCCCCTGGTCCTCTCCGAAGTCCTGCGCGACGTCGACCTGTTCGTCGGCGTGTCCAGCGTCGGCAACGACCCGACCTGGCAGGACGGCGGCCCGGGCGGCCGCTTCCGGGAGTACTGGACGTCGTACGGCTTCGGCGAACTGAACGCGAGCGCCGAGACCCGCCGCACCCTGCTCGACCGCCTGATACCCCGCCTGGCCATCGCCGACCGCTGCACCCTGGAGGGCCGCTTCCTCCACGTCCGCGGCGACCGCCACACCTACAAGATCCACCTGGGCTCGGGCAACATCCTCATGACCCCGAACGACCAGTACCTCTGCATCGTCCCGAAGTCCGCCCCGACGACCCCGGGCACGGGCTACCTCCCCTACGAGGGCGACCGCATGCTGGCGGTCATCCTGAGCAAGGCGATGATGCTGGCGGCGGACACGAAGATCACGGACCCTACGATCCTGAGCCAGTTGTGAGAGTCAGTCGTCCGGGCTCGACCGGCCCGCTGCCAGGATCGCGGCGACGTCCAGGGTGACTTCGGCGCCGACGGTGTCGGGGAGCGTGACGAGTTCGCCGGGGACATGCGGACGGTGCTTCTCGTAGGAGTCCCCGGCGGGTTCGGTGAGGACGTGCAGGCGCTGGTGCTTGCGGTCGACGATGACATACACGGGGACCTTCGATTCCGCGTAGGCGGTGACCTTGGTGCGCAGGTCCGTCCGGTAGTTGCTGGAGGTGACCTCCAGGACCAGGCGGAAGCAGACGGGGTCGTAGCAGTTGTTCTCGATGAGGTGGTCCCGGTAGTCGGCGTCCACGAGTGACAGGTCCGGGATCGCGTAGTCCTCCGTACCGGTCGGCAGCCAGAGGCCGATGCCCTGAACGAGCTTCGATCCCGGCCCATGGAGGCCCGCTTCCATGAAGGGCAGCATGAGGTCGGTCAGGGCCACCGCGTGCGCGCCGTCAGGGGGTGGGGACACGAGGATCTGGCCTCCGATGATCTCGACTCGGTAGCCAGGGTTGCGCTCCATGAGCCGGTTGGCCTCCGCGATCAGCGGACGCCTTCCGTAAGGCCGCTCGACGGCTGCAGCGGACATCAGGGTGCCTCCCGTGGCTGGTGTCGAGAGCATCATCGTAGGCCGGACGACGTCCGTGCGGGCCGTTCCGCTGCGTTCACCCAATGGTGTGGCATATGCCAGAGGGCCCCGTTTCCAGCGGAAACAGGGCCCTCATCAGCAACCGGCGAGCCTCAGAAGCGGCGCGTGATCAGCGCACGCTTCACCTCGGCGATCGCCTTCGTGACCTCGATGCCGCGCGGGCAGGCGTCCGTGCAGTTGAAGGTCGTGCGGCAGCGCCACACGCCGTCGCGGTCGTTCAGGATCTCCAGGCGCTGCTCGCCGGCCTCGTCGCGCGAGTCGAAGATGAAGCGGTGCGCGTTGACGATGGCGGCCGGGCCGAAGTACTGGCCGTCGTTCCAGAAGACCGGGCACGACGTGGTGCAGGCCGCGCAGAGGATGCACTTCGTCGTGTCGTCGAAGCGCTCGCGGTCCTCGGCCGTCTGGAACCGCTCACGCGTCGGCTCGTTCGTGTCCTTCGTGATGAGGAAGGGCATGACGTCGCGGTACGCCTGGAAGAACGGCTCCATGTCGACCACGAGGTCCTTCAGGACCGTGAGGCCCTTTATGGCCTCGACCGTGATCGGCTTCTCGGGGTTGATGTCCTTGATCAGGGTCTTGCAGGCAAGACGGTTCTTGCCGTTGATCCGCATGGCGTCCGAGCCGCAGATGCCGTGCGCGCAGGAGCGGCGGAACGTCAGCGTGCCGTCCAGGTCCCACTTGATCTTGTGGAGGGCGTCGAGGACGCGCTCCTTGGGGTCGATCTCCACCTGGAAGTCTTCCCAGACCGCCTCCGCCGCGACCTCCGGGTTGAAGCGGCGGATGCGGAAGGTGACCGTGATGTAGGGGGAGTCGGCGAAACCGGGCTCGGGCTTGCCGGCCGCGTCTTCCTTGTCCAGAACAGGGGTAGCCATCAGTACTTACGCTCCATCGGCTGGTAGCGGGTCTGGACGACCGGCTTGTAGTCGAGACGGACGGTTTCGGAGCCGTCGGCGCCGACCTCGCGGTACGCCATGGTGTGCCGCATGAAGTTGACGTCGTCGCGGTTCGGGTAGTCCTCGCGGTAGTGACCGCCGCGGGACTCCTTGCGGGCGAGCGCGGAGACCGCCATGACCTCGGCGAGGTCGAGCAGGTTGCCCAGCTCGATGGCCTCCAGCAGGTCCGTGTTGAACCGCTTGCCCTTGTCCTGGATCGAGACGTTCTTGTAGCGCTCGCGCAGCTCCGCGATCTTCTCGACCGCCGTCTTGATCGTCTGCTCGGTGCGGAACACCATGACGTTGGCGTCCATGGTCTCCTGCAGCTCGCGCCGCAGTTCCGCCACCCGCTCGTTGCCGGTGGCGTCGCGCAGCCGCTCCACCTGCGCGACCACGAGTTCCGCCGGGTTCTCCGGCAGCTCGACGAACTCCGCCTTCTGCGCGTACTCCGCGGCGGCGATGCCCGCGCGCTTGCCGAAGACGTTGATGTCCAGCAGCGAGTTCGTGCCGAGGCGGTTGGCGCCGTGCACGGACACGCAGGCGACCTCGCCGGCGGCGTACAGGCCCGGAACGACCGTGGTGTTGTCCGCCAGGACCTCACCCTCGACGTTGGTCGGGATGCCGCCCATGGCGTAGTGCGCGGTGGGCTGGATCGGGATCGGGTCCGTGTAGGGCTCGATACCGAGGTAGGTGCGCGCGAACTCCGTGATGTCCGGGAGCTTGGCGTCCAGCTGCTCCGGCGGGAGGTGCGTGAGGTCGAGGTAGACGTGGTCGCCCTCGGGACCGCAGCCGCGGCCCTCACGGATCTCCGTGTAGATGGAGCGGGAGACGACGTCACGGGACGCGAGGTCCTTCATGACCGGCGCGTACTTCTCCATGAAGCGCTCGCCGTCCTTGTTGCGGAGGATGCCGCCCTCACCACGGGCGCCCTCCGTCAGCAGGATGCCCATGCGCCAGATGCCGGTCGGGTGGAACTGGAAGAACTCCATGTCCTCCAGCGGCAGCCCGCGGCGGTAGACCGCCGCCTGGCCGTCACCGGTCAGCGTGTGCGCGTTGGACGTCACCTTGAAGAACTTGCCGCAGCCGCCGGACGCGTAGACCACGGACTTCGCCTGGAAGACGTGGATCTCGCCGGTGGCGAGCTCGTACGCCACCACACCGGCCGACTTCTTGACGCCGTCGACCTCGGTGATCAGCTGGTCCAGGACGTAGAACTCGTTGTAGAACTCCACGCCCTCCTTGACGCAGTTCTGGTACAGCGTCTGGAGGATCATGTGGCCGGTGCGGTCGGCCGCGTAGCAGGAGCGGCGGACCGGGGCCTCGCCGTGGTTGCGGCTGTGACCGCCGAAGCGGCGCTGGTCGATCGTGCCGTTCGGCGTGCGGTTGAACGGCAGGCCCATCTTCTCCAGGTCGAGGACGGAGTCGATGGCCTCCTTCGCCAGGATCTCGGCGGCGTCCTGGTCGACCAGGTAGTCCCCGCCCTTGACCGTGTCGAAGGTGTGCCACTCCCAGTTGTCCTCCTCCACGTTGGCCAGCGCGGCGGCCATGCCGCCCTGCGCGGCGCCCGTGTGGGAGCGGGTGGGGTACAGCTTGGTCAGCACGGCGGTGCGGCTGCGCTTCGTGGACTCGATGGCCGCGCGCATGCCCGCGCCACCGGCGCCGACGATGACGGTGTCGTACTTGTGGATCTTCATGATTCTCGCAACCCCGTGCCTAGCGGATGTTCGGGTCGAAGGTGAAGATCACCAGCGTGCCCAGCAGGATGGTGAACACCGTGGCGGTGTAGAGCAGGCCCTTGAGCCACAGCCGGGTGTTCGCGCGCTCCGCGTAGTCGTTGATGACCGTGCGCAGGCCGTTGGCGCCGTGCAGCATGGCGAGCCACAGCATCAGCAGGTCCCAGACCTGCCAGAACGGTGACGCCCAGCGGCCGGCCACGAAGGCGAAGCCGATCTTGGAGACGCCCCCGTCCAGCACGAGCTGGATCAGCAGGTGGCCGAGGACCAGGACGACCAGCACGACACCGGACAGGCGCATGAACAGCCAGGCGGCGAGCTCGAAGTTGCCCCGGGTGGTCTTCGGGGTCTTCTTGGTGCGCTGGCGCGGGGCCTCGATGAAGGGCGCCGGGTTGTCGACGGTGTAGACGGCTCCGCCCTCGACGGGGCCGACGCCGGCAGCGGTCTTGTCAGTCGTGGACATGTGCGTCAGCTCCCGAAGAGTTCACGAGCGGCGTGACCGAGGACGGGGTAGATGGCCCCCAGCATCAGCACGACCCACAGGGCGACGACGGTCCAGAGCATCTGCTTCTGGTAGCGGGGACCCTTGGTCCAGAAGTCGACGGCGATGACGCGCAGGCCGTTGAGCGCGTGGAAGAGGATGGCGGCCACGAGGCCGTACTCCAGCAGCGCGACGATCGGCGTCTTGTACGTGGCCACGACGGTGTCGTAGGCCTCCGGGGACACACGGACGAGGGCGGTGTCCAGCACGTGAACGAACAGGAAGAAGAAGATGAGGACGCCGGTGACTCGATGAGCCACCCAGGACCACATTCCTTCCCGGCCGCGGTACAGCGTTCCAGCCGGCACGGAAGTTTCCTCCGGGAGCGGGGATTGGGGCCGCGCCGGCTTGGTGTGTCGGTCGGGCCCGGCCGGGTACGGTCCACCGGCCCCCAGCATCGTAGCGATGCGTTGCGGCCGGGCTGCGCCGGGGTCTGGCTGTGTGATCAAACTGGCATGCGTACGGGCTAGCCGAGCGGCTTCTGGGGTGGGCTGTCCTGTTATCGGCCGGGTGCGGGCTCGCTGTGGTCGAGCGCGCAGTTCCCCGCGCCCCTGAGGGCGCCCACCAGCCGTTCCTTCGCCAGGCGCCGCAGCTCGTCGGCGACTACGCTCCGCTCCTCCTCGGGATCGTTCGCCAATCGTGACCGGATGGCTTCGAGGAGCCGGTCCAGCGTCTCGGACGGGGACACCCCGGCCAGGCAGATGACGAACACGTGTCCGAAGCGGGCCTCGTAGGCGGCGTGGGCCGCGCTGAGGGCGGTGTGGGCCGCGGCGTAGGTGTCCGGGGGGAGGG